>JACQDU010000554.1 GCA_016200955.1 bacterium | reverse complement strand
GGCCGATGGCAGCCTCACTCTCGCACCTGTCGAGGTGAGCGAGTACCGCCATGACACCGTTGTCCTCTCCGCGGGCGTCACGCCGGGGCAATGGGTGGTGACGGCGGGCGTGCAGAAGCTCGACAAGGGGATGACGGTGCGCCGCTGGGAGGGAACCCCGTGACCATCCCGAATCTCTCGGCGTGGGCCGTCAAGCATCCGGCGATCGTCCTCTATCTCATCCTCGTCACCGCGGCGTCGGGAGCCTACACGTACGTCCGAATGGGCCGAGCCGAGGATCCCTCGTTCACGATCAAGACCATGGTCGTCTCCGCCAAGTGGCCGGGGGCGACGAGCGACCAGGTCCAACGCGAGCTCGCCGACAGGCTCGAGGAGAAGCTGCAGGAGACGCCGTACATCGACTACCTCCGGACCTACTCGATGCCCGAACAAGCCCTCGTCACGATCCAGCTCCGCGACGATGCTCCGCCGAGCGCCGTGAGCGAGGTCTGGTATCAGGTCCGGAAGAAGGTCGGCGACATCAAGCACACTCTCCCCGAGGGCGTTCTGGGTCCGTTCCTCGACGATGAATACTCGGATGTCTATGTCGCCGTCTACGCGTTCACGGGAAAGGACTATTCGGCGGCCGAGCTCAAGCGGCTCGCAGAGGACGCGCGAAGCAGGTTCTTGCGCGTTAAGGACGTCGACAAGGTCATCCTCGTCGGAGTCCGCCCCGAGAAGTTGTTCGTCGAGTTCTCCCACAAGAAGCTCGCGACGCTCGGATTGACTCCTCAGCAGATCTTCGACAGCCTCAGCCGGCAGAACGTCGTCGCGTCATCCGGCAGCGTGGAGACGCCGTCGGATCGAATCTACGTCCGCGTCGACGGACAGTTCGCGGCGGTCGAGAGCGTGCGAGAGGTCCCTGTGCACGCGGGCGGGCGCGTGTTTCGGATCGGCGACATCGCGGACGTTCGGCGTGGCTACGAGGATCCGCCGACCTTCACCGTGCGGCACAACGGTCAACCCGCCGTCGAGGTCGCCGTCGCCATGGCCACTGGAGGCAACGTCCTCAAGCTCGGACACGCGCTGGAAGAAGAAGTTCGCGCGATCGACGCCGAGCTCCCCGCGGGCGTCTCGATGGAACGCGTCGCCTTTCAACCGCACGTCGTCGAAGAGTCCGTCGGAGAGTTTCTACACTCCTTCGTGGAAGCCCTCGTGATCGTACTGGCCGTGAGCTTCTTGTCTCTTGGCTGGCGAAGTGGCGTCGTCGTGGCTTTGAGCGTTCCCCTCGTGCTGGCGATGACCGTCGTCGTCATGAACGCGATCGGACTGAACCTTGACCGGATCAGCCTCGGAGCGCTGATCCTCTCGCTCGGCATGCTGGTCGACGACGCGATCATCGCCGTCGAGATGATGGTGGTGAAGACCGAGGAAGGCTACGACCGGGTGCGGGCCGCGACCTTCGCCTGGAGCTCGACGGCCGCTCCCATGCTCGTCGGCACGCTCATCACGATCGCCGGGTTCATGCCTGTGGGATTCGCGAAGTCCACCGCGGGCCAGTACGCCGGCGGGATCTTCTGGGTCGTCGGCATCGCCCTGATCGCCTCCTGGATCGCGGCCGTCGTCTTCACTCCCTATCTCGGCGTGAGGCTTCTCCGCGAGAGTTCCCAGCACGGGCAACCTCACGACCCCTATCACACGCGGACGTACACGATCCTCCGACGCATCATCACCGCGTGCGTGAAGCGCCCCAAGCTCGTCGTCGCGCTGACGCTCGCCCTCTTCGCGACGGCCATCTTCGGCTTGAGCCTGGTACCGAAGCAGTTCTTTCCACAGTCCTCGCGCAACGAGCTCATGATCGAGCTCCGGATGCCGGGCGGATCCTCGTTCACCGCGACCGAAGCGGAGGTCGCGAAATTGGAGTCGGTCCTCGCGGGCGATCTCGATATCGAACACTTCACGATCTACACCGGGGCCGGATCGCCGCGCTTCTACCTGGCGCTGAATCCCGACCTTCCGAATCCCAGCTTCGCCAAGGCGGTGATCGAGACGAAGAGCTCTGCCGCTCGCGAACGCCTACGGACTCGTCTCATCGCGCGCTTCGCTTCCGACGCCGAGTTTGCCCTTCCGCGGTTGCGAGTGCTTCGGCTCGACTTCGGCCCGCCCGTCGGCTTCCCCGTTCAGTTCCGCGTCCTCGGCCCGGATCCCGAGAAGGTTCGCGCCGTTGCGTATCAGGTCCGCGACCTGATCCGGACGGACCCCGAGGTCCGCGACGCTCAGCTCGAATGGGACGAGCCGTCGAAGGTCGTTCGCCTGAAGGTCGACCAGGACCGCGCTCGCGCCCTCGCACTGACGCCTCAGGACGTGTCCGGGACGCTGCAGACGCTTCTCTCAGGCGCGCCGATCTCACAGTACCGAGAAGGAATCGAGTTGATCGATGTCGTCGCACGCGCCGTTCCCGAGGAGCGACTGAACCTGGATACCCTCCCGAACCTCACGATCGTCACGCGCAGCGGACATGTGGTTCCGCTGTCGCAGGTGGCGTCCGTCTCCTACGAGCAAGAGGAGCCCATCCGCTGGCGTCGCAACCGCGAGACCCTGCTCACCGTTCGCGCGGACGTCGTGGACGGCGTGCAGGCCCCGGACGTGACCGCACGAGCGCTGAAGGCTCTCGCGCCGCTCAAGGCGTCGCTTCCGCTCGGCTACCGGATCGACGTCGGGGGGGCGGTCGAGGAGAGCGACAAGGCGAACTCGGCCCTCTTCGCGGTCTTCCCGGCCATGATCGCGGTGATGTTGACGTTGCTCATGATTCAGGTGCAAAGCTTCAAGAAGCTGTTCCTCGTCTTCGCCATATCGCCTCTCGGACTCATCGGGGCCGTCGCCTCCCTCCTCGCCTTCCACGCCCCGTTCGGCTTCAACGCTCTCCTTGGCCTGATCGCGCTCGCCGGGATGGACATGAGGAACTCGGTGATTCTCATCGATCAGATCGAGCGCGATGTCGCCGCTGGATTGTCCGTCTGGAATGCCGTCGTCGAGTCGGCCGTGCGGCGCGCCCGGCCCGTCGTGCTGACGGCGGCCACGGCGATCCTGGCCATGATCCCGCTGACGCGAAGTGTCTTCTGGGGCCCTCTCGCCGTGGCGATCATGGGTGGCTTGGCCGTCGCAACCTTCCTGACGCTCGGAAACCTTCCGGCACTCTACGTCCTCCTGTTTCGCGTCCAGCAGCCGTCCGCCGAGGCGCCGGACCCGGCTCGCGTCGAGGGCAGGACGTCCGCGCCCGACGAGGGAGGGCTCTCGCTCGCCGAGGCTCAGTCGAGGAGAGAATCATGAAGACCGTCCCGAAGGCCGCGATCGCGTCGCTCATCACCCTGATGTCAAGTTGCGCGGTCGGGCCCGACTATCGACGCCCGGTCGCTGCGGCGCCGAGGACGCTTGCCTCGACCGGCATGGTCTCGAGCGAGGAGGCGACGATCCGCTTCAGCGCCGACAAGCCGTTCGACCGCTGGTGGGAGAGCTTCCACGACCCGAAGCTCGAGGCCCTCGTCGCCGATGCGAGAAAGCAGAACCTCTCGCTGCGCGCTGCGCTCGCGCGTGTACAGGTCGCCCGGAGCTTGAACAGCGAATCGTTCGCGCCCCTCCTTCCGACGATCGACGCCGACGGCGCCTACAACTACTTCAAGATTGCGAAGAACCCCGCTCTCCCGTTGCGCCCCGGCTCTCAGGTGACGCTCGGCGTGCTCAGCGCGGGCTACGAAGTGGATCTTTGGGGTCGTCTCCGTCGCGAAGTCGAGGCGTTCGAGGCGGAGGAGACGGCCTCGATCTATGACAAGCGAGCTGTCGAGACGACGGTCGTCGCCGACGTGGCGGAGACTTACTTCGAGCTCGGCGAGGCGGAAGCCCTCCTCGCGATCGCGCATGATGGCGTCGAGCTGCGCGCGAGCTCGCTCGAGATCGTGCGTGGGCGCGTGAGTGCCGGCCTCGCGACCGACCTCGATCTACGCCGCGCGGAGGGTGAGCTCGCAACGACGCGGGCACTCGTTCCCGAGTACGCGCGCCGTCGAGCCGTCGCTCAGCACAAGCTCGCCATCCTCATCGGTCAGCCGCCCGACGTCGACTTCACGGGCAGAGTGCCCGCGGCGTTCGACCTGCCCCCCATCGTCCCGCTCGGCCTCCCCGCGACGCTCCTCGAGCGCCGGCCCGACGTGCGAGCCGCCGAAGAACATCTCCGCGCCGCCAACGCGCGGATCGGCGCCGCGATCGCCGACTTCTTCCCCAAGGTGACGATCGTCGGGCGCCTCGGAGCGGCGAGCATCAACGCTCAGAACATCCTGACGTACGGCTCGCAGCTCTGGTCGATCGGGCCCAGCATCGACATTCCGATCTTCGCGGGTGGGCTCACCTACGCGCGCATGCTCGAGGCCGAAGCTCGCCGAGACGAGGCGACGTCGAAGTACCTGCTGACCATTCTGAGCGCGTTCCGCGAGGTCGCGGATGCGGTCGCCGGGATCTCGGCTCACGAGCAAGAGCGCGATCGGCACCGCGAGACGGTCCGCGCCCAGGAGCAGTCGGTCGAGCTCGCCACAGCCCAATACGAGCGCGGGGTCACGAACTACCTGAACGTGCTCGATGCGCAGCGGTCGCTCCTCGCGGCTCGTCAGGCGCTCGTCGAGTCGGAGCGGGTCCTCCTCTCCGACATCGTGCAGCTCCAGCGCGCACTCGGCGGCGGATGGACCGACGAGAGCACGCCGGTCGCGGTGAAGCAGTAGCGCGCCGACAGCCCAGCGCCTCGTCGCGCGCTTGTCGTCGGTCACGCGACCATCCGAGCCAGCGCGGCCAAGTCGAAGTCCGGCGGAGGGTTGAGGCAGAACTCCACGCGGAACCGCTCGATCCACGGCTCGAGACTGGTCTGCTCGCCCCGATCGAGAGAGCCTCTCGGCTTCAGGGCCGAGAGGCTCTCTCGTTTCTCACGCGGTCACGCTTTGGTCTCCGGCTACCCCCGTGGCCTGGCCGCGTGGTTATCCCGTCGCGCGCATGGCTGTCTTCATCCGGATGGCTCGTTCGAGCTCGAGCTCCCGGAGGGCTGGACATGGACCGAGAGCCGGATGGCGTGGCCGATCACGCACGTCGTGCTCAAGGCGTCCGTTGACGACCATGGCAACCTCGGGCCCGAGTCGATTGCTCAGTCCAACGCGCCGGTCCCTCGCGTGAGCTTCGGAAGATGTCGCGGAAGGCCGCCGTTTCATCTAGTCTCCTCGCATGCTCGTCGAGGTCGTCTGCCCGAGCTGCCGGACGCGGGTCGCGCCGCGCGAAGGGCCCGAGGCCGGGCTCTGCCCGCGCTGCCGCTCGCCCCTGCCCTCGCACCCTCTCGAAGCTCCCAAGGTCTCCGGTTCGGGATCGCACCACCGGATCGTCGCTCCGTCGCAGGATCCACAGGAAGTGCGCGACGCTCGCTCCGATCCGCGGCGAGCCTTCGGCCGGTTCATCCTCCTCTCCGAGCTCGGGAAGGGCGGCATGGGAGTCGTCTACCGCGCATGGGACGAGCGCCTCCGGCGCGTGGTCGCGCTCAAGATGGTCCTCGAGAGAGCGGCGGACGCGACCGGCATCGAGCGCTTCCAGAGAGAAGCCGAGGTCGTCGCCCGCCTCCGGCACCCGGGGATCGTCTCGGTGCACGAAGTGGGAGAGGTCCAGGGCCGGAACTACATCGCCATGGACTTCATCGACGGGGCCTCTCTCGACCGCCGCCTCGCGGGCCGCGGAGGGAAGCGCCTCGGCTTCACACGGGCGCTCGAGGTCCTGAGAGACGTGGCCCGGGCCGTCCATTACGCGCACGAGCAGGGAGTCATCCACCGCGACCTGAAGCCCGCGAACATCATGCTCGACGAGAGAGACCGCCCGTACGTCATGGACTTCGGCCTCGCACGCATCCGCGAGAGCCGGAGCGGCCTCACGCGCACGGGCGCGGCGATCGGCACGCCCGCTTACATGCCGCCCGAGCAGGCGGAGGCCAAGGAGGTCGAGGCGGACGAGCGGGCCGACGTCTACTCGCTCGGAGCGACGCTCTACTACATCCTCGCCGGGCGCCCTCCCTTCGAGGGAGCGACCGAGGTCAACGTGCTCACGGCTCTCCTGACGAAGGAGCCGGCGCCGCCTTCTTCCTGGAACCGCCGCGCCGCGGGAGACCTCGACACGATCTGCCTCCGCTGCCTCGAGAAGGACCCGGAGAAGCGCTACCCGAGCGCCGCCGAGCTCGGAGACGAGCTCGAGCGCTACCTCGCCGGCGACCCGATCGCCGCGAGGCCGATCGGCGCGCTCGAGCGGGTCGTCCGGAGGGCGAAGCGCCAGAAGCTCGCGGCGGCGCTCGCCACGGCGACGGCGGTCACGCTGGTGGCGGCGACCGCCATGGGCATCCGCCAGGCCGCGACGATGCGCGAGCTCGAGGCGGAGAAGCGCGCCCAGGAACGAGAGCTGACCGCCAAGGCCGTGGAGGAGGCCGCGAAGGCGCAGGTCCTCCTCGCGCGCGGGTTCATCCAGCGCGCGCAGCGCGCCTCGCAGGAGGGGCGACACCGCGAGGCCCTCGTCTGCGCGGCGAAGGCGCTCTCCATGCCCGGCCTTTCGGACGACGACGTCACCGCGGCGCGCGTGGCTCACTTCCTCGCGAGGGAAGGCCCGTGGCGGAAGCCGAGGACCTTCGCCGCGGGAGACCGGAAGTCGATCTTCGCGCTCGCGTGGAGCCCCGACGGCGAGCACGTAGCCGTCGCGCAGGGCGACGGCCGGGTCCGGATCCACGCCGTGGCGGACGAGAGGAGGCCCCCTCGCGTGCTCGACGCGGCCGCCGTGAAGGGAGAGGCCCTCGCGGTGGCCTGGAGCCCGGATCGCCGGATGGTCGCATCGGGAGGCGTCGACAAGACCGTCCGCGTCCACGAGCCGGGATCGGGTCGCCTCCTCCGCGAGCTCAAGCAGGACGGAATCGTCCGGGGGCTCGCGTGGAGCCCGAGCTCGGACAGGCTCGCGTGCGTCGGGGACGACGGGAAGCTCCGTCTGATCGAGGCCGAGTCGGGCTCGGTCTCCTACGAGCTCGACTGCCACAATCCGCTCCGCTCGGTCGCCTGGAGCCCCGATGGGCGCCTCGTGGCGCTCGGCAGCTTCGACCAGACCGTCTGCGTCTTCGCTCTCGGCGACCGGGAGCAGGTGGTGCCCGTCTGGCAGCACCGGGGCGAGGTCCGCTGCGTCGCCTGGCCTCCCAGGTTCCCGAGAGTCCCCTTGCTCGCGACCTCGTCCTACGACCGCACCGTGATCCTCTGGGACGTGAGCCCGACCGAGGGCGGCTCCAAGCGATTGTCGGTGCGCGCGAGACTCCAGGGACTCCACGAGAACACGATCGAGTCCGTCGCGTGGAGCCCCGACGGGAGCGTCCTCGCCACGGGCAACGGCGAGGCGCTCATCCGTCTCATCGTCCCCCAGCTCGAGGAGCAGCGCGACTCCGAGCTCCACAACCGCGTCGCCACGGTCCTCGAAGCGCACGAGCGCAGCGTCTCGTCCGTGGCGTTCTCACCCGACGGTCGGCGGCTCGCGTCGGGAGGAGCCGACGGAGTGCTGGCGTTGTGGGACCTGGAGCCGGGCCGGGTCGCCGTGCTCGATCATCCCGATGAGGTGCACGGCGTCGCGTTCTCGCCCGACGGGCGGCGGCTCGCGACGGCGTGCGCCGACCAGAGGGTGCACCTGTTCGACCTCTCGGACACGACGCACCCCGTGCTCTTCCCCGACCAGGGCTTCCGTGTCTTCTTCCTCGCGTGGTCGCCCGATTCGCATCGCCTCGCCGCGGGGACAGGGAATCCGGGCGACAAGCCGGCCGCCATCACGGTCTGGGATGTGGCCACGCAGCGTGCGGAGAAGCAGCTCGAGGGATCCACGGTCGCGTGGAGCCGCGACGGGAAGTGGATCGCGACGTCGCGCCAGAGCGCGCCGATCCAGCTCATCGATTCGACCGCCGGCTTCGCGGCCACCGACGTTCCGGAGATCACGACCGAAGCCAACGTCGCCTTCCGGCCCGACGGACGCATGCTCGCGGTCCTGTGCGCCGACAGCGTGACCCTCTTCGACGTGGCGAGCCGGAGGCCCCTGGGCACGCTCAAGGGTCACAAGGCGCAGGTCACGTCGCTCGCGTGGAGCCCCGACGGGACGAGGCTCGCGAGCGGGGGCACGGACCAGACGATCCGCATCTTCGACGTCGTCTCCCTGAAAGAAACCTCCGTCCTGAGGAGCCCGAGGACCTGGACGACCGCGGTCGCCTGGAGCCCCGACGGAAACTGGATCGTCTCCGGCGGCCCGGAGAGGAGCGGGCTCGTCCTCTGGGACGTGGAGAAGGCGCGTACCGCGGCCTACTTGCCCGGGCACTCCGCGGGAGTGAACGCGGTCGCCTGGAGCCCGGACTCGCGCACGATCGCCTCGGCGAGCGGCGACCGGACGGTGCGCCTGTGGCCGCTCGGGAAAATGCTCGAGGCCCCCAAGGGCGATGTGCTCGCGGAAGCCGAGCGAGCGACCGGCCTCAGGATCCCCGAAGGAGCGCTCGATCCGGTCCCGGGCGATTGATCGCGCGAAACCCAAAAACTGGAAGACTGAGACGCACCGCGGCATTTCTTATCGTAACTCATTGTAATGTAAGCCTCATGATTTGGTCCGGCCTGTGCGGGAGATGGGGCAAGCGCGGATCACGAGACACACCGCGCAAGGCACAGGACACGAGAGATCGAGGAGGGCTCAACCGTGAGGAAGAACAGGCTCAGCACGAGCGCTCGTCCGCTCGAGGTCGAGGCGATCAGCGAGCTCGCCGAGACCGAGGCGGCCGAGGTCAACGGCGGCATGGTGTTCGGGCTCGTCCCGAATCCGACGCCGGCGCCGACGCCGCACCACAAGAAGCACCACCACACGCACAAGACCCACCACCCGATCTTCGGGCTGCTCATCCATCCGTAGCTCGTCGCCCGAAGCACCCGGCCGGAACGACTAGAATCGAGCGCACCGAGCGAGGTCAACCCGCTCGGTGCGTCTCGGTTCCTTGGGACCCAGGCGAGCGGCAGCGAGCCGCGGTGAAAATCACCGGCCTCGGCTTCCGCCCGAACCGAATGCCACGCCTTGGGCGTGGCGGACCAAGATGACTTCTTCTCTCCGCGAGAAGAATTGGATCGTTAGTAGAACCGGAGTCTTCCATGAGCCTGACCGCGCGCCGCGAGCTCGAGCGCTTGCTCGAACCGATCTCACCCAGGGCTTTCTTCGAGGAGAGCTGGGAGAAGAAGCCTCTCCACGTCCCGGGCCGGCCCGGGAAGCTGGCTCACGTGGGTTTCGATCGCGCGACTTTCTGGAAGACGGTGCGCGAGCTCCCCGACGACGCGAAGTGCCTGCGCGCGATCTACCACGACGCCGCGGGAAGGCACCAGGATATCCTCGAGCTCGAGCCGCGCATGGCGGAGGCTCTCTTCGACTCGGGCATGACGATCGTCTTCACCCAGCTCGAGGACCATTGCGAGGCGGTCAGGGAGCTCTTGGTCGGCTTGCGCGCGGGCATGAACCTGCCCGGGCACATCACGGTAGGTTGCTTCTTCTCTCCCGAGGACCACGGAGCCGGTCTTCACTACGACAACCACTCGGCGATCGTCCTCCAGCTCGAGGGGAGGAAGCGCTGGCAGGTCTCGAAGCGCCCCGCGCTCGAGTTCCCGCCGCGGAACTACGGCTACGAGACCGACGCGGCTCTCGTCGAACGGAACGCGAGGAGCCCGGGGCTCGCGACCGAGCTGCCGGTGCCGGATGACTTCCTTGAAGTCGAGCTCGCGCCGGGCGACGTGTTCTACATGCCTCCCGGGACGTGGCACCGGCCTCGCGCGACGGGCGGCGCAGGATCTTTGGCCCTCACTCTCGGGCCTTTCGTCAAGAACCCGCTCCAGCTCGTGTGCGAGCACCTCTCGCGCGGGCTCGGCGAGCGTCTCGAGTGGCGGCGATCGCTGCCCGTCGGGCCCGCGTCGGAGGCCGGGACCTCGCGCGCCTCTGGCACTCCTGGGTGGCTCCGCCGCCGGCTCTCTCGCTCGAAGAGCTCGCTCGCGAGCGCCGCCCGGTCGCTCCCGCGGAGCGGATCTTCCTCGACCGGACGCGGCGGGTCTCGACGCTCGCGGCCCGAGACGACACGGGCGAGGAGAAGGTCTTCCTCTACCTCGACGGCGAGGAGATCGACTTCCCCGCCACGGCGCGCGTCTTCCTCGAGAGCCTCCTCGCGCGCGACTCCTTCGTCGCCGAGGAGGCCCGGAAGTGGGTCCCCGCGACCGACGAGCCCTACGACTGGGAGGACGTGAGAGAGATCCTCCGCGTGCTTCTCTCGCGCGGTCTCCTCCACCGGCGCGACCCGGCCCGGGCGAGCTGAGCTCGACCTGCAAGGCCGGTTGAACACTCGAGCAGTTCTCGCTCGCTCGCCCGGGGCGCGTTTCTCGGGAAGTCCGTGCCGCGGAACGTCCGGCCCGGCTGGACCGCCTCATGCGAAGGATGCGGCCGGAGGTGATCCATGCACCGGAGAGTCATGGGCGCGATCCTTCTGATCGCGCTGAGCGCCGGATTCGCGCTCGCGACCGAGAAGAACGACGCCGAGATCCTGAGCACCGACGGTTTTCCCGAGACGATGTCCCCGGGCGACACGGCGGTCGTGTCGGTGAAGGTCAAGAACACGGGGAGCAAGACCTGGTACGAGCCCTTCGTGAAGCTCGGGGCGGACGAGGTCGCGAAGACGTTCGTGGGAGGTCACATGGTCCCGCTCAAGGCGGGAGACGTCGTGCACCCCGGCGACGCGCGGTCGTTCGACTTCACGATCACGGCGCCGAAGGCCGGCTCCTACGACCTCGGCTTCCAGATGAAGGAGGACCCGGGCTCCGGGATCTTCGGGAAGAAGAGCACGGTCCACATCGACGTGAGCGGCGCGGGCAAGACCTCGTCCGCTCCTCCGGCGGCAAAGGCGCCACCGGCGACGTCGCCTCCCGCGGCGGGGCCCGCTCCCGCGAAGAAGCCCGGGTTCTTCTCGAAGCTCCTCGCGGCGCTCAAGCTCCCTCACGTGAAGATCAAGCTCCCCTCGATCAAGCTTCCTCACATCAAGCTTCCTTCCATCAAGCTTCCTCACATAAGCCTCGGGAAGAAGCACCCGTCGCCTCCCTCGGCGCCCGCCGACGACGCCAAGGTCGCGAGCGTCTCGATCCCCGACGGCATGCCTGCCGGTACGGACGGGTCGTGGTCCGTCGAGGTCGAGAACACCGGGACGGCCACGTGGGACGAGGGCTACCGCCTGGGAGTCGTGGACGACCTCTCGGGAGACGCGGCCCGCTTCATCGAGACGACCGGCGCCGAGCCGAATCGCGTGCACCTGCCCGCGGGGACGACCGTCGCGCCCGGCGAGCACGTGACGTTCACCTTCGCCGTGAAGGCGCCGACGGACGAGCACGCTTACTCCGTGAAGCTCCGCATGGTCCACGAGGGCGTGATCTGGTTCGGCGAGACGGCGAGCACGACCGTGACCGTGACGACTCCTCCGGTTCCCGCTTCGCCGCCGGGGCTGACGCTCGTCCTCGACGACCCGCTCAAGGGAAGCACGAAGGGCTCGCAGCACGGAGGCACGCTCACGCCGGACGGGTACCGGATCGACGCGGGCTCCGACTACATCGTCTACGACCTCCCGACGCTCGAGGCCGGGGTCGCCGAGTTCTCGGCGAGCGGGCTCGTCTCGGGCTCCCCCGGAGCGACCGAGGACGCGGAGCTCATCGTGATGTACGACGGCGACTTCTCGCCCGATCCCGAGAGCGACTACATGGGCTACCGGAACAACACATACAAGTTCTTCCTCCGGAAGATGACCGTGGACACGCTCAAGCTGCTCTACAAGACGTCGGGCGGCGAGGCGGAGGAGTACTCGCCGAGCAAGCTCTCGTGGGACCCCGCCACGACGTACCGTTTCCGCGTCGAGTGGGGCGAGGGAGCCGCGCGCTTCTATCGCGACGGCGAGCTCCTGAAGAGCGTGACCCCCGGCGGAGTCTGGAAGCCCACGAAGCATCGCCTGAGGATCGGGACCGGCGGCGCCTCTCGCGGGTGGCCCGGCACGGTCACGAAGGACCTGAAGGTCTGGAGCGGGAAAGCGACTCTCCCGGGCGCGCCGAGCGGCCCTCCGCCCATGAAGGGGCACGGCCCTCACGTCGTCCGCGACTCGGCTCACTCCTCGCGGCTCGCGACGACCGACGGGAAGCCGTTCTTCTGGGTCGGCAAGACCGCCTTCGCGCTCTCCGCTCAGCCCAAGTACAAGGAGTTCATCGACGAGGCGGCCAAGAACGGCGTGAACGTCCTCCGGATCCTCGTGGGCGGCGGGCGAGGCGCCTTCGGCATGCCCGAGAACCTCTTCCCGTTCGTCCCGGGCGGCTACGACGAGGCGCTCTTCTCGCGGCTCGACGACGTGGTCGCCTACGCGGGCATGAAGGAGATGGCCTGCGAGCTCGTGATCTTCGAGGTCGGGCTCCTCTCCGAGCTCGATGACCCGACGACCTACAACGACGAGAAGAAGAAGTACGTCGAGTACGTCGTGACGCGCTACCGCGACACGCCGAACGTGATCTGGGAGGTCGCGAACGAATACACGCACGCGAGCGGCGGCCCTCACGCTTACGGTGGGCTCTCCGACAGCTTCGTCCAGGCCGTCCAGGCCGACGTGAGGAAGCTCGACCCGCACCACCTGATCGGCCTCTCGGACCAGGGGAGCTCGTCTCCACCGTCCGCGTCTCTCGGGCACGACTTCGACCTGCTCAACTACCACATCCCGAGGGACGCCGACTTCTGGAAGAACCCGTGGAAGATCTTCATCGCGAACGCCGACCTCTCGGGCGGGCGCGTGCAGATCAACGACGAGCCGATCGGGAGCGACACGGTCGAAAAGCCCGGGAAGCGCTCGAGCGACGGGAGTCTCCATCGCGCGAACGCCTGGGTCACGGCGGTCGCGCAGGGGTACT
>JACQDU010000553.1 GCA_016200955.1 bacterium | reverse complement strand
GGGCGAGAGCATGATCCACTCCCATGGCTTCGCGACCATGTTCCTCGCCGAGTGCCTGGGCTCCGAGGGAGACCCCGAGCTCGAGGGTCGCATCAAGGACGCGCTCAAGAAGGCGATCGACCTCACGAACAAGGCCCAGAGCGCGGCGGGCGGGTGGTATTACACGCCGGACCGGAACGCGGGCGACGAGGGCTCGACGACCGTGACGCAGGTCCAGGCGCTCCGCGCTTGCCGGAACGCCGGGCTCCACGTGCCCTCGGCCGTGATCAAGAACGCCGTCAAGTACATCGAGAAGTCCCAGTGCTCGGACGGCGGGATCGCTTACACCGCCGCCATGGGCGGGAGCGGGAGCCGTCCCGCGATCTCGGCGGCCGCCGTCGCCGTCCTCTACGACGCCGGCGACTACGACTCTCCCATGGCGAAGCGGTGCTTGAAGTACTGCCACTCCCACGTGCTCGCCTCGGACGACGGATTCGGGAGCGGGCACTACTATTACGCTCACCTTTACTTTGCTCAGGCGAACTGGCAAGCGGGCGGCAAGAACTGGGACGACTATTACCCCAAGATCCGCGACGTCCTCTGCAACCGCCAGGAGAGCGACGGGAAGTGGATGGGAGACGGGGTCGGCTACGTCTACGGGACCGCGATCGCGACGACGATCCTCGCGATCCCGTACGAGCACGTCCCGATCTACGCGCGCTGATCTCTCGCGGTCAGACCGAGCGCGGCACGAACAGCGGGCACCGAAGGACGGGCTGGGGCGGGTATTTCCTCTCGAGGAGAGGACAGAGGATGAACGTCGCCGTCTTCGTCTTCACGTAACGAGGCGGCGCGGCGCACCCGTGGCACAGGCTCGTCGGGAAAGGCAGCGGGGCGGCGTCTCCCATCATCTCTTGGCGAGGCGCTTGTTCGTCGTGCGGAGCCGCTCGAAGACGACGCGCAGGAGCTTCTCGAAGAACGCGGCGAGCACGACCGGCTCCTTCTCGCGGAGGATGTCGATGCTCCCGGGATGCAGCGCGAGGAGCGTCGAGGCGCCCGTGGCGACGACGGTCGCGGAGCGCGGTTCTCCCGTGAGGAGGCTTCCTTCCCCGAAGAAGTCGCCGGGGCCGAGGATCGCGAGGACCTCGTCGCCGTCCTTGGTCGAGATGCTGATCTCGCACTCGCCCTGCACGACGACGTACATCTCGCGGCCGGTGTCGCCCTGGAGGAAGACGTGCGAGGAGGCCTTGTAGTCGTTGAACACGCCCGCGGAGATCAGGGCCTTCCGCTCGCCCCGGCTGAAGGAGCCGAAGAACGGATGGCCGTCGAGCGACTCGGGCGTGATCGTGCGCGCCGTGGCCATGATTCCCCTCGCCAGGATTCTAGGAAAGCGCGCCTCGTCGGGCCAGAGGTCCCGGGGGCTCGGCGCGCGGCTCCTCGTGGAAGGGAGAGGCGAGGAAGCGTAAAACTCGTGCCATGGACCTGGCCCGGGAGGAAAGCGAGAGCACGGCCGAGATCGCGCGCGATCTCGAGGCGGTGATCTTCGACGTCGGGAACACGCTCTTCTACCTGGACTACGAGAGGCTGTCCCTGCTCCTCGCGAACGAGGGGCTCGTGCCGCGAGGCTTCTCTCCCGGGGAAGCGGCGCTCGCGGAGAGGAGGGCTCGGCCCGCTCTCTCGCGTCACCTCCTCGAGAAGAGCGCTTCCACGGAGGACCCGGCGAGCTTCCGCCATTACCTCGAGCTCGCCCTCGCGAGGGCCGGCCTCGCGGCGAGCGCCGATCGCCTCGACGCAGCCTTCGCCGCGGTCTGCCGCGAGCACCGGAAGCAGAACTTCTTCTCGATCCCCGCTCCCGGCGCGCTCGAGGCCGTGCGCGCGCTCGCCGCGCGCTTCCGGGTCGCGGTCGTCTCGAACGCGGGCGGCCGCGTGAGGCTGAAGCTCGAGGCCGAGGGCTTCTTGCCCCACCTGCTCGCGGTCGTCGACTCGGGGCTCGAGGGAGTCGAGAAGCCCGACCCCGCGATCTTCCTGCGTGGCTGCGAGAGGGCCAGGGTCGCCCCCGCCCGCTCGCTCTACGTGGGAGACCTCCACGCGGTCGACGTCCTCGGAGCACGCGCGGCGGGTCTGCGCGCGGTGCTCCTCGATCCCGCCGGCGCTTACCGCGAGGAAGGCCTCGCGGGAGTCGCGCTCGTCCGAGACGTGGCCGCTCTCTCCCGGGCCCTCCTCGAAAACAGGTGAGAAGACCGCGTTTCTTCCAGAAAGGAAGCATGCCCATGCGCCGCCTCCTCGGTCTCGTCCTTCTCGCGATCGTCCTCGCCGCGACGGCGCTCGCGCAGTCGAGCCCGGAAGAGAAAGTCCCCCCGGGAGAGAACGACCGCTCGATCGCCGCGGTCTACAGCGGAGTCGCCGAGAGGATCGTGGGCGCCGCTCTCGTCGACGACAGGGCCTCGCGCCGCCTCGAGTGGCTGAGCGACCACATAGGAAACCGCCTGAGCGGCTCGCCCCAGCTCGACCTGGCGATCGCCTGGGCGCTCCGTGAAATGGAGAGAGACGGCCTCGAGAACGTCCACAAAGAGAAGGCCATGGTCCCGTGCTGGGTCCGGGGTCACGAGAGCGCCGAGCTCGTCTCTCCCACGAAGCGCCCGCTCGTCATGCTCGGCCTCGGCATGAGCACCGGGACTCCGCCCGAGGGGATCACGGCCGACGTCGTCGTCGTGCGTAGCTTCGACGAGCTCGAGGCGCAGGGCGAGAAGTGCAAGGGCAAGATCGTCCTCTACAACGCTCCCTTCACGAGCTATGGAGAGACGGTCCAGTACCGCGTCCAGGGAGCCTCGCGCGCGGCCAAGCTCGGGGCCGTAGCGGCGCTCGTCCGCTCGGTGACGGCCGTGAGCCTCCGCTCGCCTCACACGGGCACGCTCCACTACGCCGAGGACCAGCCCAGGATCCCGGCCGCGGCGATCACGATCGAGGACGCGGAGACGCTCGCTCGCCTGCAGGCCCGCGGCGAGCGCGTGCGCGTGACGCTCAAGATGGAGGCGAAGATGCTCCCCGACGTCGAGTCGGCGAACGTCGTCGCCGAGGTCCGCGGGAGCGAGAGGCCCGACGAGATCGTCCTCGTGGGAGGGCACCTCGACTCCTGGGACGTGGGCACGGGCTCCATGGACGACGGCGGAGGGATCGCCGTCTCGTGGGAGGCGGTGCGGCTCGTGAAGCGGCTCGGCCTCCGCCCGAGGCGCACCCTCCGGGTCGTTCTCTTCACGAACGAGGAGAACGGCACCCGCGGCGCGCTCGCCTACAAGGACGCTCACGCGAGCGAGCTCGCGAAGCACGTGCTCGCGATCGAGTCCGACTCGGGCGTCGCGCGGCCGACGGGCTTCGGCGCGGGGAAGGCCGCCTCGCCCGCGGCGCGCGCGGCGTTCAAGGAGATCGCCTCTCTCCTCCGCGGCCTCGGAGCCGACAGGATCGGCGAGGACGGCGGCGGAGCGGACATCGCTCCTCTCATGAAGGAAGGCGTGCTCGGCATGGAGCTGTCGGCGGACGGCTCTCATTACTTCGACATCCACCACACGCAGGCCGACACGTTCGACAAGATCGACCGGACGTCTCTCTCGATGTGCTCCGCGTGCATGGGAGTCATGGCCTACATCGTCGCGGACCTCCCCGAGAGGGTCCGATGAGAGAGCGCTCTCGCGCCGCGGGAGGAGAGCCGGGCGGGTAAGAGGCTACCCGCCCGGCGAGCTCGTTTCCCGCGCGCGCGGGGCCGGCGAGCGAGCTCACTTGATCGGCGTCGCCGGGTTCGCGGCGTTCGGCGCGAGGCAGGTGCTCGTGTCCATGGGCAGCGTCTTGCCCGTCGTGTAGTAGATCACGCCGGCCGTCGCGACCTCGAAGTAGCGGTCGCCAGTGCTGCCCGGGAGCGCCGGGTTCGCGACCGCGAACCAGAGGAACTCCGAGGTGGTGAACGAGTAACCGGCCTGGAAGAGGTAACCCTGCTTGGTCCCGGAGCCGAGCACCGAGTCGATGAGCCCGGTGTTGCTGAGCTCCGAGAGCATGCCGTAGTCCTGGTTCCCGTCCTGTTCCTTGTCGCCGTCGCGGAAGAGGACCTCCTGCGTGTTGACCGTCCGAAGGCTCGCGATCGCAGACGCTTCCTGGCCGTGCTTGCGCGCGGAGAGGAGACTCGGGATCGCGATCGACGCGATGATCGCGATGATCGCGATGACGATCATGAGCTCGATGAGCGTGAAGCCAAGGCGACCTCTCATGGAGATCTGCTCCTTTCTCGGACCCTTCCCCGCGCTGAGCCAGATCAACTCCCGTGCCGCTCCCTTGCTGGCGGGGTAGACTTCGCGGGTCATGTATTACCGAGAGAGAAGCGGGGTCTCGCCCCAGGTCGTCGTGGCGATCGTCATGCTGCTCGTGGGAGCCGTCACCTACCTGGCCTCGGGCGAGAAGAACCCGATCACCGGGAAGACGCAGCGAGTCGGCCTCTCTCCTCCGCAGGAGATCCGGCTCGGGATCGCCGCCGCTCCCGGCATGGAGCGGCAGTACGGCGGCACGACGGAAGACACGCACCTCGCGAGCTACGTCGCCTCCGTCGGGCAGCGGATCGTCGCGAGGAGCGCCGCGGGACGAACGCCGTATCGCTACGAGTTCCACGTCCTCCGCGACCCGCGCACCGTGAACGCCTTCGCCCTTCCAGGAGGGCAGGTCTTCATCACGGTCGGCCTCCTCCGCCACCTCGGGAGCGAGGCCCAGCTCGCGGGAGTCCTCGGCCACGAGGTCGGCCACGTCGTCGCGCGCCACGGAGCCCAGCACATCGCGAAGGAGCGCTTCGCCGAGACGCTCGTGGGAGCGGTCGGCGTCGCGACGTACGACGGCCGCTCCGACCGCGGCGCCGCGGCGGCCGCTCTCGCGGCCGCCTGCGCGGAGCTCGTGACGCTCAAGTACGGCCGCGACGACGAGCTCGAGTCGGACTCTCTCGGCGTGCGCTTCATGAGAGAGGCCGGCTACTCGCCGCGAGCGATGATCCAGGTCATGAAGGTCCTCGCCTCGCTCTCGAAGGGAGGGCGCACGCCCGAGTTCTTCTCGACTCACCCGAACCCCGACGACCGGCTCGCGCG
>JACQDU010000552.1 GCA_016200955.1 bacterium | reverse complement strand
CTAGGCTGCGTGGGGCGACTCTGGTCGCCCCCGCCCCCTAGTGGCTCCCACTTCCGCCGGCCGGACGCCCGGGTGCTCCCGGGCTGGGAGGGGCCCGCGCGAGCTTTGCCCCGCGCAACGACGAGCCGCCGATGAACCGGGGCCCTGGGCCTGGAACCGCCTCGACACGCTATTTTAGGGCGAGTCGCGTCAAACTGTCAAGCGAAGAGGAATCGGCCGTGCGCATCCTCATGGTGCTCGCGAAGGATCCGTCGCAGGGCCGCGCGAAGACGCGGCTCGCGGCGACTCTCGGGAACGAGAGAGCGCGGGAGCTTGCCTCGGCTTTCCTCGACGACACGCTCGAGCACGCGAGCGCGGCCGCGTCCGCGGTCGGGGCGCGGCTCCTCCTCCTCCACGACCCTCCGGGAGAGGCGGGACGAGCGGCCTTCCTCGACCGGGCGCGGAAGCTCGGGATCGAGCTCTCGCTTTCTCCTCAGCTCGAGAGCCCGAGCCTGGGAGCGCGCCTCGAGCGCGCTTTCGCGGACGCTCTTTCCCGGAGCGATGCGGCTGTCGCGATCGGGACGGACTCTCCCGACGTCTCTCGGGAAGACCACGCGAGCGCTTTCCTCGCGCTCGAGACCGCGCCCGCGGTGCTCGGGCCCGCGAGCGACGGCGGCTACTGGGCGGTCGGTCTCGCGCGCGGCACGGGAGCCGAGCGCGCCTTCCTCGACGAGATCGCCTGGAGCACGAGCCGAGCTCTCTCGGACACGCGCGCGGCGTTCGGGAAGCTCGGGATCCGACCCGCGCTCCTCGCGGAGAGGGCCGACGTGGACGATGCCGGTTCTCTCGCGGCGCTCGAGAAGCGCCTGCGCGAGGACCCATCGCGCGCTCCCACGACGGCGCGCGCGCTCGGCGTCTCCGGCCGGCTTTCTTGACAACGAAGCCGCACGCTGGTATGTTCCAGCATCGGACGACGTTGCGTAAGGTTAGCTCGCGTCTTCATTTGTGACGCGAGGAGCCTCGCGAACGAGCGTCTTTCAGAGAAGCTCATGATCTGCGAGTCTTGCCAGAAGAACACGGCCACGGTCCATCTGACCGAGATCGTGCAGAAGCAGAAGAAGGAGCTTCACCTCTGCGAGGACTGCGCCCGCGACAAGGGCGACAGCATCGTGAAGGGCACCTTCTCCGTGAACGAGTATCTCGGCAACCTCGCGGACGCCGCGAAGAAGAAGGCGGAGAAGGGCGGCGAGAAGACCCGCGCGAAGCCCGCGGTCGAGATCGGCCCCTGCCCCGCGTGCGGCCTGACCTTCCCCGACTTCAAGGCCTCGGGGCGGCTCGGCTGCTACAACGACTACGAGCACTTCAAGCGCGAGCTTCTCCCTCTCCTCGAGAAGATCCACGGGGCCACCCAGCACACCGGCCGCGTCCCCTCGCAGGTCGGCACGAAGATGGAGAAGCAGAAGCTCCTCGCGATCCTCCGCAAGGACCTGAACCAGGCGATCCAGCGCGAGGAGTACGAGAGGGCGGCGGAGCTCAGGGACAAGATCAAGAACGTCGAAGGGCCGTAGGTCCGAGCGGCGCTCTGGCCAACCCGCTCTGGCGCGCTCTACTTCTTGATGCGAGCGCGGTAAGACATGTAACGGAAGAAGGCGAGGCTCCCGAAGTAGCGGTAGCGGACCTCGGGGCCGAACCGGAGCGCCTCGCTGTCGGTGAGGAGGTGCTTCTTGTGCGGGTCGAGCGCGACGCCGTCGGCGAAGGTCCCGTTCGACGACTCGGCGTCGCAGATGAACCACTTCTCGCCTTCCTGAGTGAAGTAAGCGTGCCGCTTCGAGACGAGCGGGTGAGCGATCCTCACGTCGCAGTCCTCGGCGCGCCCCACGGTCACGATCGACCCGTGCTGGCCGTGCTCCTTCTTCTTGATCGCGAGCAAGAACGGCCCTTCCCCCGAGCCCGCCGACTCGGCGGGGAGGGGTCCCTTCATCTTCGCGGTCCGCGCCTCGAGGTTGCTCGTCGAGGCGCTCGCGCTCGCGCCCTCGCTCACGAGGAACGGGTGAGGGAACCTGGCAAGGAACGAGCCTTCGTCGAGGTCCCGGTTCTCCACGACGAAGTCGTCGACTCTGAGGGCCATCCTCCCCACCGCTGCCGAGGGCGAATCTAACGCCCTTCCGTCCCGCGCGCCACGTTCAGGAAGCTCCGTGGCGCCGCCGCCACGCTCGCGCGAGGGCGAAGGCGGCGATGCCGAACGCCACGGCCACGTTGAGCGAGGCCTTTCTCCCGGACATCGGGACCGCCACGCGCCGCTCGCAGAGAGCGAGCGCCTCGGCCGAGGCGCCGACGACCTCGTTTCCGAGCACCAGCGCCGTCCTGCGCGAGGGCTCGAACTCGAAGACCGAGACCGAGTCGCTCGTCTGCTCGAGCGCGACGAGCTCGTACCCCTCTTGCTTCCGCTCGAGCGCGGCGTCGACGACCGAGGCGTGGTAGGTCCACGGGACGAACCTCTCCGCTCCGAGCGCGGTCTTCGCCACGATCCTCGCCGGCGGGACCGCCGTGATCCCGGCGAGCGAGAGCCCGGCGAAGCCCGCGCCGTCGGCCGTGCGGAAGATCGCTCCCGTGTTCCACTGGCTGCGGATGTCGTCGAGGATCGCGACGAGGTCGCAGCGCGAGACGGGCTCCGACTCCGGCCGGTCGATCGCGGCCTCGTACATGGGATCGCGGGAGAGGGCCTCTCCCATGGGGTCGCCCTCGGGCGCGGGGTGGTAGAGGAGCTCGGCCTGCGCGCGAGCGGCCGCTCGCGGGCGGCGG
>JACQDU010000551.1:1694-2892 GCA_016200955.1 bacterium | reverse complement strand
CGCCCGCCGGAGGTCCTCCCCCGTCGCTTCGGCGAGGCGGGAGACATCCTCGCGATGCGAGCCGAACCTGTGGTCGGCGAGGTAACCCTGAGTCGCGTCGATGCGCGCCTGCGCCTCGACCTCGGTCGCGGACGGCAGCAGGGCGACACGGGCGAAGTCGCGGTTATCGCGAAGTTCGAGGAACCCCAATACCGCCGCGACGACTGCTGCCCCCGTGAGGCCCTGGACGAGGGCGCGGCGCCGCTCGCGGCGGTCGAGCACGTCGAGGAGCCAGTCGACCGGCTCGGCGACCTCCTCCGGACAGCCCGCGGACTTGGGATGATAGAGGTCTCGCGCGCCCACTACCGGCGTCGCCTGCTTGTAGCAACCGACTCCGAAGCAACGGACGGTCGTCGCATAGGCGGCGAGCTCACTCGCGTCCCCCCCGATCCAGCGCTCCGGCATCGTGCGCGCATCTCGGTGGATGTCCGCGCGCGTCAGCACGACAGCGATCGGAATCCCCACGCGGCCGAGAACGCTCGTGCGCCCGGCGCGTCGAAGTTCGGCAACAATGCCCTCGAAGAAACTCTTGATCTCGACGGACTGCTCGATGACCTGTCCGGCCGAGACGATCAGGAGCAGCGCGTCGCTGCGCGCGATCACGTCGCGGAACGTCCTTCCGAGATCCCCCATGGCATCGCCGTCCCCGAGCACGCGCGCGGTGAGCTCGCCCGCGAAGTCCGCCGCCGCGAGTTCGCGAGTCTTGCAGAGCAGCCTGTTGAAGCGACGGCCTCCGAACCTGTGCCGCCAGAACTCGAGCGAGAGCCTCGTTGTGCCGACAGTCCTTGGGGGGGCTCGTCCGGACGATATGTGATTGAGGCTGTCGTTGAGAAACCGCCGCGTCTCGTCATCACGAGCCCGGAGATACCAGCGCTGGCGCGAGCTCTCGGTCTTCGCGCGCCAGAGCATCGCGAGGAGCGTCGTCTTCCCCGCCCCGGGAAGGCCGACGATCCCGATGGTCCTCAGCTTCGACTTGTGATCGGACAAGGCGGATCTCCTCCCAATCGATGATCCGGAGACTTCGTGCCCATCCTCTCAACGGGCAGCGCCTGGAGCTCCTGACACGGTCTCCGTCCTTCAACGCCGCGCCGCCGCGGCGAGCAGCGGCGTATCGAGCTCCCGGTCGACCTCCCGGCCATCCCGACCATCCTTGAGAAGG
>JACQDU010000551.1:0-1677 GCA_016200955.1 bacterium | reverse complement strand
GTGTCGAACGCGTGGACGTAATGCGCCCCCCGGAAAGTCCCGGCCACGAATCCCCGGAAGGGCGGCAGGCGGATGAGGTCCTCGTCGCTCACGCCGTCCATCCGGCGCGCCAGTGCCTCCGCCTCCCGCTCACCGCACCGGAGCGCGATCACGGTGCCCGTGTTGGCGGCGATGGACTCGCGCAGCGCGGGGCGGAGCTGGAGAGAGTTCTGATTCGCGAGCAGGCACGATAGCCCGAACTTGCGCCCCTCGCTGAGGATGCGGCATAGCGCGAGGCCCTCGTCCTCGTTCGATCCGAGAAGGTACGTCTGGAACTCGTCGCAGACGATCATGGCCTTCGCGGTCCGCGGTCGGCGCTTCGCCGCCGCGAGGAGCGTGAAGAGGAGGAGCGTCGCGAGGACGCGCTTGCCGGTCTCCGTGAGGCCCGCGAGGTTCACAAGAACGATGGGCGGCTTGGGATCGCGGAGGAGTTGCGCCCAGTCGACGTAGGCGCCTCGCTGGCCGAGGATCTGCCGGAGCTTCGAATCGCCGTTGAAGATCGCGAGCCGGGCGGCGATGTAGTTCCAGAAGTCGTCCTCGCGCTTTCGCGTGAGGCGAAAGTGCTCGCGGATGTTGCTCCTCTCGGACTCGGCCAGGTGAGCACGCTGGAGGAGCTTCTCTGCCGCATCGAGATCGCGAACGGTCGCGAGCGTGTCCGTGAGCGCCCCGCAGCCGCGGCCCGGGAGCGAGACCGCCGAGACGAGCTGGGCGACGGCGAGGATGCCCTCATAGAGCATGGGACCGCCCGTGTTCCCGGCGATCGACTCGAACTCGACGATCTCACGATACAGACCGAGCCGTTCGAGCCGTTCGGCCGGCGACGCGGCGAGGAGGAAGTTCCAGCCGAACGCTCGGTCGCTCTCGGTGTCGATCAGGATCACCCCTCCGTCGCGGACCAGGTCGGCTGGGAGGTCGCCCAGGACGTCCTCGACCAGTGAGCCGTGGTCGTCGAACACGAAAACTGCGCCGCGGTCGGGTCGCGCGATCGCGGAGCGAATCGCCGTCCGAAGGAGGGTGCTCTTCCCGCTGCCGGTCGCCCCGACGGCGTACAGGTGCCGGCCCAGCGCTTCGACGGGGACATAGGCCTCGCGCGGGCGACCGTCGGCATCAGTCGCGATGCCGATCTTGAGCCCTTGATCGGGCGCATTCTCCCCCGCGAAGAAGCGGCGGCTCGGACGTCGCTCATAGCCCGGAAGGTCGTTCGGCGCATCTGGAATTGGGAAGAGGAAGAGCCGCGAAGCTTCGGTGTTCGAGAGCGCTTCGCTCGCAACCTGGCGCGCGAGCGTGAGCGCGGCGAGCCGCTCGGTCGCCGGATCGCTGAGGACGAGCTCCTCCTCGAAGGACGACCAGCGGAGATGGAAGAGGAGCTGCCGGACATGTTCCGGCGGCAGCTCGCGCTCCGCGAGGAGGTGAACACGCGCCCGCCATCCGGTGACCGTGCTCTCGTCCGGCTTCCGAGGGTCGCGCCAACGTGTCGGATCGTCGTCCTCTTCGTCATCGCTGTCGTCGAGCGGGATGACCTGGAGGCCGTCCTCGTCGCGTGTCAGGAGAGCGGACGACGGAAGGCCGTGCGACACGATGGCCTCTTCGTCGCACGAGCCAAGGCCATCCGGCTGTCCCACGCTGAGCGTCACGGCA
>JACQDU010000550.1 GCA_016200955.1 bacterium | reverse complement strand
GGACCTCGGCGTCGCGAAGGCGCAGAAGGGCGACCTCGACGCCGCCCTCGTCGAGCTGGACCGGGCGGTCGAGATCGCTCCGCGCTTCGTCCTCGCCTGGACGCAGCGCGCGGAGGTCCACGTGCGGAAGGGCGAGCCCGCGCGCGCCGTCTCCGACCTCACGCGAGCGCTCGAGCTCGAGCCCGTCGCCGCGACGTGGGCGAAGCGCGGGATCGCGCGCGAGCGCGCGGGCGACCACGAGGGCGCGCACGCGGACCTCACCCGGTCTCTCGAGCTCGACCCGAAGTCGGTCGAGACCTGGCACTGGCGAGGCTGCGTGAACGAAGCCCGGGGAGATGCCGAAGGCGCCCTCTCCGACCTCGGGCGAGCGATCGAGCTCGACCCGCGCTACCTGCCGGCTCTCCTCGAGCGGGCGGCCTTCCGCAACGTGCGCGGCGACACGGACGGCGCTCTCGCCGACTACGAGCGCTTCCTCGAGCTCTCGCCCTCCGACGCGCAAGCGCCCGCGGTCCGCGACGTGATCGCGAAGCTCAGGAGCGGGCGCTGAGCCTCAGCTCTTCGGGCACCGCTCCCGCTCGCGCAGCGCGGCCTCGAGCAGGTCGTTCCACGGTCCGTGCTCGTCTCGCGCGCTCTCGGTGCCGCGGCGGGCGATGACGGCGTCGAGGTCCGCTCGCGCGTCGCCTCCCCGGTCGAGCGCCGCTCTCGCCCGCTCGAGGTGAGCGGTCGCCGAGAGGAAGTCGAGCCTGTTCTCGCATTCGCCCTCGCGACGAGCGCCCTCGAGCGCGGCGAGCGCCCCGTCGAAGTCTCCGGCATCGCCGTGAGCGCGCCCGCGCTCGATCAGGAGCTCGGCTTTCGTGACCGCCGCCTCGTAGCTCCGAGGGTCGAGGGCGTGCGCCTCCCGCGCTCTCGCGAGCCCCGCCTCGAGCGACGCCTTCCCCCCGCCCTCGCGCGCCTCGAGCAGGTGAGCGCGCGCCGCGAGCGCGAGGGCGTCCGTGAGCTCGGGGCAGATCTCGAGCGCTCGGGCGATCGTCCTGTGCGTCTCCGCGAACGAGCCGTCGTCGAGGAGAGCGCGAGCCTTCGCGAAGACCGCCTCGTGGAAGCTCCGGCGGATCGAGACCGCGCGGTCGTAGCTCTCGAGGCAAGCTCCCAGGTCGTGCTCGCCGAGGCGGAGGGCGTCGCCGCGCAGCTTCCAGACCTCCTCGAGGTCGGGGTCGCGCGCGAGGATCCGATCGCACGCCTCGACGCACGCCGCGTTCTTCCCGTGAGCGAGCTTCTCGACGGCGCGAGCGTAGTCGATCTGCCAGCGAGCGAGGTCCTCCTCGAGGAGCTGCGCTTCCCTGAACGCGGCGACGGCTTCGTCTATGTGAGAGCGAGCCTGCTCCAGGTTCTCCTGGACGCCCGTGCGCGTGAGGTGGCGGTGCGCGCCCTCGTGCTTCCTCGAGTAGATCGCGAGGTGGAGCCGCCCGAGCTCGAAGTGAGCGCCGGCCATGTCTCCCGTCCGGTCGATCGCCCGCTCCATGTCCTCGAGAGCGGCGTCGAGCCGCCCGCGGCGGAAGTGGACGAGGCCGCGGTGGAACCTCGCGAGCGCGAAGTCGGGCCTGTCCTCGAGGATCGCGTCGAGCCGCGCCTTGATCCGCTCGAGCTGGGGATACGTGCGGCAGATGTTCGTCGAGATCCTGTAGAGGTTCGCGTCCCAGCCCGCGATCTCGCGCGCGACCTCGAGCACGCCGGTCATGTGAGACTCGGGAGAGGTCGTCCTCGCGCTCGCGCCGGGCTCCGGCGGAGGAGCGGGCCCGCTCGTGCCGATGCCGCCGCTCGCGAAGCGCTCGAGCGCGGCGCGGAAGTCGGCCATGCTCGCGTAGCGGTGCCTAGGGTCCTTCTCGAGGCACTTCATGACGATCGCCTCGAGCGGAGGCGGCACCGTCGGGTCGATCGAGCGCGTCGATCGCGTGAGACGCCCCGCGCGCTTGCTCGGGAGGCATGAGAGACGGCGTCCCGACGACGACTCCCGCGTCCGTGAGCGAGGCGTCGCGCGCCTTCACGTCGCGCGCGAGCCCGAAGTCGCTCAGGTAAGCGTTCCCCTCGCGGTCGAGGAGGATGTTCTGGGGCTTCAGGTCCCGGTGAACGATCCCCGCCGCGTGAGCGTGCTCGAGCGCCCGCGCGATCGTCGAGACGGCGCGGAGGAGCTCTCCTCGCTCGAGGCTCGCCTGGCCGAGGTTCGGGCCGTCCACGAACTGCATGGCGATGTAAGGCTGCCTCTCGACCTCTCCCAGCTCGTAGACGCGCACGATCGAGCGGTGGTCGAGCCGGGCCGCGTAGCGCGCTTCTCTCCTGAAGCGGACCACGTCCGCGGGGCGAGCGTTCGTGAGGAACTTGAGCGCGAGGAGCCGCTCGAGCGTCCGGTCGCGCGCGAGCCAGACCTCTCCCATGCCTCCTCTCCCGAGGAGGCGGACGAGCGCGTAAGCCGGCGGCGGCACGATCCCCGGCGGGGGCTCGACCTCTCCGCTCGCCGCGCCGAGAAGCATCGTCGGCTGGCTCGCTTCCTTGCGCTTTTCTTCCATGTCCCCCGGAACAGTCTACTCATGTAAGATCCCGTCGTGCTCGCGAAGCGCGTGATCCCCTGCCTCGACATCGACCAGGGCCGCGTCGTCAAGGGAGTGAACTTCAAGCACCTCCGCGACGCCGGAGATCCCGTCGCGCTCGCCGCCGACTACGACAAGCAGGGAGCCGACGAGCTCTGCTTCCTCGACATCACGGCGACGCACGAGGCGCGGCAGACGACGCTCGAGGTGGTCGAGCGAGTCGCCGCCCAGGTCTTCATCCCGCTCACCGTGGGAGGCGGCGTGAGGTCGCTCGAGGACATGAAGACTCTCCTCGAGCGAGGGGCGGACAAGGTCTCGATCGGGAGCGCCGCCGTGCGCGACCCCGACCTGATCGACCGCGCCGCCGACCGCTTCGGCTCCCAGTTCGTCGTCGTCTCGATCGACGCGAAGCGCACGGGTGGTCGGCACCAGGTCTACGTCCGGGGCGGCCGCGAGAGGACCGAGCTCGACGCGGTCGAGTGGGCCATCGAGGTCGCCCGCCGCGGCGCGGGAGAGGTCCTCCTGAACGCCATGGACGCCGACGGCACGGAGTCGGGCTACGCGACCGAGCTCACGCGGCGCATGTCCGAGGCGATCCCCGTCCCTCTCATCGCGAGCGGCGGCGCCGGTTCCCTCGAGCACGTCGAGAAGGTCTTCACCGACGGCAAGGCCGACGCCGCGCTCGCCGCGTCGATCTTCCACTTCGGGCGCTACACGATCGGCGAGGTCAAGCGCCACTTGGCCTCGAAGGGGATCCCCGTCCGTCTCGTCTGATAGCGCTCGTCGGCTGACCGATAGCCGCCAAGACGCCAAGACGCCAAGAACATCGTGGCGCCTTGGCGTCTTGGCGGCATCGCATGAAACAGTTGCCGCTGTGAGGCCCGCTCCTGCTAACGCTCGACGTAGCGCTCCGTCGCCGGGTCCCACGCGAGGTCCTGCGATCGGTCCTCGCGCCAGCGGCTCCAGCGAGCCCACTCGATCTCGCGGAGCTCGGCTCCCTCGATCCTGTCGATCTCGAGGGAAGCGAGGACGGCGCGGGCCCTCGCGCGCTGCTCGGGCTTCCCGTTCGTCGCGATCCCCTCGAGCGCGCTCGCGGCCGCCTCGCCCGCCGAGAGGAGCTCGCGCTGGGCCGTCTCGCGGTCATCGAGGCTCTCGGCTCCGAGCCTCTCGATCGCGGCCGCGATCGACGGAAGGGTGGGCGCGGAGAAGCCGTCCCACGCGACGCGCATCCCGGTGAGCGCGTGGAGCCGGCTCGCGGCGAGCTTCCTCACGTTCGCGTCGTCCGAGCGGAGGAGCCCGATCCAGTAAGAGAGGTTGCGCGAGGGCTGCATCGACCTCGCCAGCTCGAGAGCGCGCGCGTCCTCGAGCGAGCGCTTCCCGAGCGCGTGCTCGACGAAAGGCATGTCGTCGCTCGCCACGGCGAACGTCGTCACCTGGGGCGGCTCGCCGAACGACGATCCGCGGGGCAGCGGCCTCACGAGGACCGCGCCCTCGGAGACGTCGGTCGGCCCGTAGGCGTGCCGCGAGGGGAAGAGCCGGAGGGAGTCCTTCGTCTTCGTCGCGGCGACGCGGCAGCGGTCGGCGACGAACGGGATCGAGTACTGTCCCAGGGACTCCGCGCCGAACGTGCACCGCCGCGCGAGGACGCACGAGTCGCGGAGGTTGAGGAAGGGCCGCAAGCTCCCTCTCTCGTCGAGCGTGCAGTCCTCGGCCAGGACGAGGACGTGCGATCCGCGCAGGAGCGACGACTCGAGCGTCCTCACGAGCCGGCAGTTCTTCAGGTGGATCCCGACGAGACCGGAGGAGTCGATCGAGGCGTCGTGGCGCGCCCCGCGGCGGTCGGTCACGACGGCCTGCTCGAGCGTGAGCGCCTGGAGCCTCAGCCGAAACGAGCGCCCGCGCATGCCCGTGCAGGCGAGCCGGAGCGTCGTCACGTCGGGCCCCTGGCCCACGAACGCGATCTCGCCCAGCGGGACGACTCCGTCGGGATGCGACGGATCGGGGACGAGAGAGAAGGTGCCGGCCCCGAGCGCGACGAGGTCGCCCGGCCTCAGGCTCGGGAGAGCTTGCTCGAGGTCGGTCATGGTCCTCTCGGGCCCGACGCGCACGACGCGGCCCGAGAGCCGGGGCGCCGTCTCGCCCCGCAGGCCCGCCGCATCGAGCGCGAGAGCGTCCGTCTCGAGGAGCGCGTCGTTCGCGCGGAGACGGCTCGCCTCGAGGCACGCGTCGACCGCGTCGCGCGCGGCGAGCCTCCTCGCGAGAGGAGCGAAGGGCGCCAGGGAGAGGCCGTCTCCCGCGGCCTCGAGGACGCTCGCCACCTGCTCGCCGTACGTCTTCCTCACCGCGGACCAGATCGAGGCATCGAGCCCGTCACCGCTCGCGCGGAGCGCGAGCGGGCCCTCGGCCACGGGGAGCGCGTCTCCCCCGTTCCGCGGCCGGTATCGCCCGCTCGCGGCGTCCCAGGCGAGAGCGGGCTCGTTCTGCTCGAACCACGCGAGGAGCCGCGAGCGCTCGACCTCGTGCGCGAGGGTCGTCCCGCTCGCGCTCCCGACGAGCGCGGCTTCCCCGACGGGCTCTCCCGTGAGCGCGAGGACGCGCGCGGCGGCCTTCTCCCGCACCGAGGCGTCCTCGCTCCTGAGGAGACCGATCCAGTAAGGGACGTTCCTCTCGAGCTCGAGCGCCGAGACGAGGTGCCGCGAGCGCCGGTCGAGTCGCTCGCGCTCGCCGAGCGCGAGGGCGACGAGCTCCGGGTCGTCGGTCGCGTACGTGAAGGGCGAGAGGAGCTGGGCCCCGTACCCGAAGCCGCGGGTTCCCTCGCCGTGGCACTCGTTCTCCCGGAGATAGCCGCTCTCGAGCTGGCGGAACTGGCCGAGCTGGAAGCCGCCCCAGCCGATCCTGCCGTAGTCGGTCGGGTTCGTGAAGCTGCACCGGTCGAGCACGCACGGCGTGACCAGACCGAGCGAGTGGATCTCGTCGAAGGAGCTTCGCCGCAGGAAGACGAGCCCGCTCTCGCACGCGAAGCCTTCGGAGCCCGAGCGCGCGAGCTGCTTCCCCGCGAAGCGGCAGCCGTTCACGTAGATCACGGAGCGAGGACGCCTCGAGCGATCCTCTCTCGGCCTCACCCGGATCGCGTAGCCCGACGTGTACGAGACCTCGCAGCCCTCGAGCGCGACCGCGTCTCCCTCCTCCAGCGTGAGGACGGCGTCGCCTCGCCCTCCCTCGAGCGTGAGGCCCTCGAGACGCACGCGGCCGAACCTCGCGTCGCCGCGGACCTCGAGGCGCGTCCTCCCCGCGCCTCTCCCGACGATCGCGACGTCGGTCAGCGCGAGCACGTCTCTCGGGCCCGGGACCCAGGTGTGCTTCTCCTCGCCGAGCTTCAGGAGATCGCCGGGCCTGCTCGCGTCGATCGCCTTCCTCAGGTTCGGGAAGCTCCCGCCGGGACCGACGGTCAGCACGCGACCAGTGAGCCTGGGCTCGGTCGCGTTCCAGACCGAGACGACGTCGAGCGCGACCTCGGGGCTCGCGAGCTTCGCGCGGGTCGAGTCGCGGTACTCGACGAGAGAGCGCACGAGCCTCGAACGACGCTCGAGGCGCTCGCGCGCACTCGCTCCGGAGGGCTCGGCGCGCGTCTCGCGGAGGACGCGCGAGAGGCTGACGATCTGCGCCTCGTAGCAGCCGCGGATGCGCTCCCTCGCCT
>JACQDU010000549.1 GCA_016200955.1 bacterium | reverse complement strand
CGCTCCTCCCTCGGGCCAGCGAGGGCCCGGCCGCTCCCAGGGAGGAGCGACGAGCCGCCGCTTCACGTCCGAGGAGAGCGCGGTCTTCTCGTCTCTCTCGTACTTCCTGTCCCAGAGCTTGCACGTGACCTGCTTGTGCTGCTGGTCGAGGCCCTCGCAGTAGTTCGTGAACTCGCAGCGCCGCACGAGAGCGCCGTGGCCGAGGCGGACCTTCAGGAACCAGTCGGGATCGGCGAGCGACTGGCGCGCGGCCGCGACGATATCGGCGTCGCCGCGAGCGAGGATCGACTCGGCCTCGCCGAAGGTCGCGATCGCGCCCGAGGTCACGACGGGCGTCGAGAGGCCGGCGGCGTTCACGGCTCGCTTGATCGCCGCCGCGAGCGGCACGTTCCTCGAGAAAGGCCCGCGCTCGTCGATCCTCACCGTCGGCATGCACTCGTGCCCGCTCGGTCCCGTGTAGGGGTAAGCGGCCCACCCGACCTTGGGCTGCTTCGCGTCCTCGAATTTCCCTCCCTTGGAGACCGAGAGGAAGTCCATGCCCGCCCGCGCGAGCTCGACGCCGAAGTAGGCCGCGTCCTCGACGCGGTTCCCGCCCTCGATCACCTCGTCTCCCAGGAAGCGCACGCCCACGACCCAGTCCTGGCCCACGCGCGAGCGGACGGCGCGGTAGACCTCGAGCGGGAGACGGACCCGGTTCTCTCGCGGGCCGCCGTAGCCGTCCTTTCGCGTGTTCCTCGCGGAGAGGAACGAGGCCATGGTGTAAGCGTGAGCGTAGTGGAGCTCGACTCCGTCGAAGCCGGCCTCTCTCCCCCGGAACGCCGCGTCGGCGAAGAGGCCCGGGAGCACGAGCGGAAGGTCTCTTATGTGAGGTTTCTCGACGTCGGTGATCCGCTCGCGCGCGCCGACCGAGTAGGCCTCGAATTCGCGCTCGGCGAGGAGAGAAGCGAGCGTCGCGTCGTCTCTCTCGACGAGAGCGCGCCGCACCGCTTCCTCCGGCGCCTGCTCGAAGCTCGCGTCCCCCGTGAGCGCCGCGAGCCCGTGGCGGTGAGCATCGGTGATCGCGAGGAAGCGCTCGAAGAACTTCTGCTTCTCGGGGCGGCGGCGGATCGAGAGGAAGTCGATGACCTGGATGAAGAGCCGCGTCTCTCCCTCGCTCCTCTCGCGCACGCGCGCCACGAGCTCGCGCAGGCCCGGGAGAAAGCGGTCGTGCCCGATCCGGAGGAGCGGCCCGCTCGGGACGTCCCGGATCCCGGTGGCCTCGACCACGAGCACGCCCGGCTTTCCTTCCGCGAAGCGGCCGTACCAGTCCAGCACGTCGGGCGTGACGAAGCCTTCCTCGGTCGCGCGCCAGGGCACCATGGCCGGCACCCACGTCCGCGAGCGCGCCTCGATCGGGCCGATCCGCACGGGCGAGAACCAGCGCGATCTCTCCGCCTGCTCGCGCGTCGGCCAGTTGGGCTCGGGGAGCGGGTGGGGTTTCTGGACGGCCTTCACGCCGCCTATCTTACGGAAGAAGCAGAAAACCACGAAGACACGAAGGGCTGCTTCGTGTCTTCGTGCCTTCGTGGTTCTCGTCGTCTCAAGGAAAGCCGAAGAGCCACGCGGGCGCCCTTGAGAACGCCGACGCGGCTCCTCGTCGTGTGCTTGCTCTCTCAGTCGCTGTCGTTCGAGCTCTCGAGGATCGACGCGTACTTGTCCAGGTGCTCGAGGAAGATCCCCGTCCCGAGGGCGACGCACGCGAGCGGGTCCGTGGCCGTCTTCACCGGGAGGCCGACGGCTTCCTCGATCACGCTGTTGATCCCGCGGAGGAGCGCTCCGCCGCCGCAGAGCGTGAGGCCCGAGTCCACGAGGTCCGCCGAGAGCTCGGGCGGGGTCTTCTCGAGGACCTCGCGGATCGCGACGCAGATCCGGCCGATCGGCTCCTTGAGAGCCTCGCGGATCTCCTGCGAGGTGACCATGCACCCTCGCGGGAGGCCGGTCGTCGCGTCCTGGCCCTTGACCTCGAGCGTCTTCTCCTCCTCGAGCTCGTAGACGGAGCCGATCGAGATCTTGATCCGCTCGGCCGTCTGCTCCCCCACGTGGAGGTTGTGGAGGCGCTTCATGTGCTGGACGATCGCCTCGTCGAGCTTGTCTCCCGCGATCCGGAGCGACTTGGACGAGACGATGTCGGCGAGCGAGAGGACCGCGATCTCGGTCGTGCCGCCGCCAATGTCCACGATCATGCACGCCTGCGGCTCCTCGATCGGCAGCCAGGCGCCGATCCCGGCCGCGCGCGGTTCCTCGATGAGGAAGACCTGCCGCGCCCCCGCGCGCTCGGCGGAGTTGTAGACGGCTTGCTTCTCGACCGTCGTGATCCCCGAAGGCACGGCGATCACGATGCGCGGCCGGACCCCGTACGTCCGGTTGTGCACCTTGCGGACGAAGTAGGAGAGCATGGCCTCGGTGATGTCGAAGTCGGCGATGCGCCCTTCCTTCATGGGCCGGATCGCCTCGATCCCGGCGGGCGTCTTCCCGAGCATGTCCTTCGCGGCTTGCCACACGGCGAGGCCGTTCATGAGGACCTTGTTCGTCCCTCGCTTCACGGCGACGACGGAAGGCTCGTTGAGCACGATTCCCTCGCCTCGCACGCAGACGAGCGTGTTCGCGGTGCCGAGGTCGATGCCCATGTCCACCGAGAAGTATCCGAGGAGCCTGTTCAGGAAGAGCATGCTGCCCCCTCTCATGCGCCGCGTTCTCGTGCAGCGCCGCGCTCTTCATAGATCGGCTCGCCAAGTGCTGATTATTGAGAGGAAACGCGAGGCGCGCTCTCAGTTAGAATCGTCGGCCCGCATGAGCGAGCCCGGCCTTCGCGCGATCGCGCTCGACTTCGGAACGAGCTCCCTCCGCCGCGTGAGGCGCGCGGGAGCCGACGTGCGCCCCGTGCCCGACCTGATCCGCGGGAGCGTGAGGACGCCCGCCGCGCTCGCGGAGCGAGCGATCCGGGAGGGCACTCCGCGCGGAGCCGCTCTCGCGGCGCTCGGGCGAGCGGCCCTCGCGGACGCGGTGAGCTCCTTCGGCGACTCCGACGGGCCCGCCGCCTTCGCGTGCGTCGTCGCCGCGACGACGCCCGACGAGGAGCGGGAGGCGATCCGCGCGGCGGCCGTCTCCTCGGGCTTCACCGCGGCCGAGGTGATCTCGGCTCCCATCGCGCTCGCCCTCGCGCGGGAGGAGGAGACGAAGGATCGCGCGCTCTGGCTCGTCGTGGACGCCGGTCACGCGGCGCTCCGGGCTCACCTCGTGCGCTGGCACACGGTCTCGGGGAGGAGCTTCCCGAGAGTGGAGAAGACGCTGAGAGAAGCTCCCGAGCCGGGCGGCCT
>JACQDU010000061.1 GCA_016200955.1 bacterium | reverse complement strand
GAGGCCGTCCTCCACGCCGTCACGACGAGCTGGTTCGACGCGGCCTCGAGCGAGGCCGAGACGGGAAAGACGAGCCTCGAAGCGACGGTCCTCGATCGCCTCCGCGAGATCGGCGCGCAGCACCGCGTCCTCGGGGAGGAGACGCCGCGCCTCGAGAGCGCGCTCGCGTCCTTGAAGAGCACGGCGAGGGTCGCGATCTCCCTGCCGCGAGACGTGGCTCCCAGGAGCGGGACCACGGTCGCGATCTTCGAGATCGGGCCGGACCACGAGCCGCGCGGAGCGCCGCTCGCTCGCGGAGACGCGGACGAGGTGCTCGAGGTTCCGTCGGGTGACGTGCTGGCGCTCGTCACGGAGCCCGGCTCGCCGCCCGTGCGCGTGCCGCTCCGGCTACCCAGGAGCTCCTTCGGAGCGGCGCACGGGACCGTCCACGTCCGCTTGCCCGTCGCGCCGAGCGCGGTGCCCGAGGACATGGTGCTCGTCTTCAGGCCCGATTCGGATCGCCCGCCGTTCTTCCTCGACCGCGAGGAAGTGAGCGTCGCGCATTACGGGCGTGGAGCGCGCGCGAGCGCGGTGCTCCCGCCGGACGCGACGCACGGGTCGAAGGACCCGGAGGCGCCCGTGACGGGGATCTCGTGGTCCCTTGCGCGCGATCACGCGAGGACCCTGGGGAAGCGGCTTCCTTCGCGCGACGAGTGGCTCGAGGCCATGTTCTCCTTCGGGTCCCCGCCCGTCGCCGGAGCGAACCTCCGCGGGATCCGCGACGGATACGTCTGGACCTCTCCGGTGGGGGTCGGTCCCGTCGCCCTCTGCGGGGCGCGGAACCTTCTCGGGAACGTCGCCGAATGGATCGCGTGCGAGGACGAGGCCTACCCGTTCCGCGAGGCGGTGGGAGGTGGCTGGAACGACGAGCTCCCCGCCGACCCGCGCACGCTCGTCGCCCGCTACCCCGGAAGCGGGGGCGGCGACGTCGGCTTCCGCTGCGCGAAGAGCCTCCCGGTTCCCGCGGAGCCGGCGGTCCCGAGGGGCGAGTTCTTCGCCGAGACGCTGACGACCCCGCGCGACGGAGCTCTCATGCACTTCTGCAAGGGCGGCCCGCTGAGACTCGGAAACCTGGGAAGCCGCAAGGGCAGCTTCGGCGCGGACCCGCGGCCTCTCGTCCCCGCGTACGAGGTCTGGCTGAGCCCCTATTACATCGACGAGCGGGCCGTCTCGCGCGCTCGTTACGCCGCCTTCCTGAAGGCGTCGGGAACGCCGGCGCCCGCGGGCTTCGATGCGTTGCTGGCCAAGGCGCCGGACGAGCCCGTCGATCGGATCTCGTGGCAAGAGGCGCAACGTTACGCCGCGTGGGCGGGCAAGCGGCTCCCCACGGAGGCGGAGTGGGAGACGGCCGCTCGCGGGTCGAGCTTCTTCGATGCGAAACCCGACCCTGCCGGGTTCCAGCGAGAGTGGTGCGCCGACACGTGGCACCCGGACTTTCTCACTCACATGAACAGGAAGAACCCGGTCAACCGCTGGTCGCCCGAGAGCGGGCATGTCGTCCGCTGCGGCCCGCCGGCCTGGGATAGGCAAGGGTCTTCATCCATGGGAGGAAAGGGCTGCGGCTTCCGCTGCGTCCTCGACTGGGCGGCCATCGTCGCGGTCCGGGAGAAGATGAAATGAAAGCGAGCCACGAGACGACGTTCGCCGCCCAGCTCGCCGAGCTCGCGCGTGCTCCGGGGACGCCGGTGATCGCGGTCGCCGACCGGCTCATCGGATTCGCCCTCGAGTCGAAGGCGAGCGACGTCCACGTCGAGCCCGAGGCCTCGGAGCTCGTGATGAAGTTCCGCAAGGACGGCGTCCTCCACGAGGTCGCTCGTCTCGAGCGCCGCCTCGTGCCCACGCTCGTCGCGCGCCTCAAGGTCCTCGCCGACCTCCCGACCTACATCGTCGACGCTCCGCAGGACGGGAGGATCCCGAAGGAGCGCGCGCGCGCGAGCGCCGACATCCGGATCTCCACGGTCCCGACGGTCCACGGAGAGAAGGCCGTGCTCAGGATCTTCGACCCCTCCGCGCGCCTCCTCGATCTCTCCGAGCTCGGGCTCCCCGGTGCGGCAGCGCACGCGCTCGAGCGCGCGGTGCTTTCTCCGAGAGGAGTCGTCGTCCTCGCGGGCCCCGCGGGGAGCGGGAAGTCCACGACGATCCAAGCCGTCCTGAACCTCATCCGCGAACGCTCGCGTGGAACGAGGAGCATCGTCGGGATCGAGGACCCCGTCGAGCGCGTGATCCCGGGCCTGACCCAGGTCCAGGTGAACGCCGCGTCCGGCCTCGGCTTCCAGCAGGCGCTCAAGGCGCTCCTCCGGCAGGACCCGGAGGTGATCTACCTGGGAGAAGCGCGGGACGCCGCGACCGCGCTCGTCGCGATCGAGGCCGGGCTCACGGGACACCTCGTGATCACGACCGTGCACGCGGGATCGTGCCCTCAGGTCTTCGCGCGGCTCCTCGAGATGGGGATCGAGCCGCACCTCCTCACGTCGGCGCTCTCGACGGTCCTAGCTCAGCGGCTCGTGCGCGCGGTCTGCACGTGCGCGGAGCCGGACGCGACGCTCGCGCCGTCGATCCGGGCGCGCCTCGGCGGGAGCGCGAGGCCGGTGCGTGCGATCGGCTGCCCGGCGTGCCAGGAGACCGGCTACGAGGGCCGCCTCCCGATCGTCGAGCACGCGGTGCCTTCTCCCGGGATCCGGAAGGCGATCCTCGCCCGCGCGGACGAGACGGCCTTCGCGGCCGAGCTCGCGCGAGACGGCCTGCGGACGCTCGCGGACCATGGGCTCGAGCTCGTCGCCCGGGGGAAGACGACCATGGAGGAGCTCGAGCGGGTGCTGGGTCCGCTCGAGTGATCGACCGGTTTCCCGCGGGCGCTGGATAACAGGGCGTCATTCAGCAATGGGTGCGACTCGCGACCACGAACGCTCGGCGCGGTGTCGGGAACGCGAAGGCGCGAAGATGTGAAGACGCGAAGGGCTCGGCCGGCGACGCCGAGCCTCTTCTTCAGGACCTTCTTTGCGCCTTCGCGCCTTTGCGCCTTTGTGTTCTCTGCGGGGTCGGGACGGGAGACCGTGCTGAATCCATTTAGCTCCGCGTCGCGCGCTCGCCGTCGGGAGCCCGGGCACCCTCGGCTCCCGGCTCGGGAGGCCGCTCGCCGCCTTCGGGCGCAGGCCCCGGCCCCGGACCCGGACCACGCTCGCGGTCGCCGCCGCGGCCGCCGCGATCGCGGTCGCCGCCCCGGTCGCCCCGGCCCCTCGGAGGTCCGCGGCCGCCGCG
>JACQDU010000534.1:965-3881 GCA_016200955.1 bacterium | reverse complement strand
GCGCGAGCGCCGCGACGAAGTCGGGAGAGAAGCCCGCGGCGAGCCGCGGCGCTTCCTGGAAGACCGCGCCCTTCGCGCGGTGCGGCCCGAGCGGGAAGCGGAGGTGGCGCACGTAAGCCTCCCAGTCGCTCGCGCCGCTCTCCTTGAGCGCGCGCAGCCACGTGAGCGCGAAGCGGACGTGGCCGACCTCGTCCTCGTGGATCCGCGCGAGGATCGCGGCGCTCTCGCGGTCGCCCTCGCGGGCGAAAGCGTCTCGATACGCGAAGCTGTGGTCGAGGTTCCCCGCCTCGAACGTGAGGCCCATGGCCGCGAGGTAGTGGAGCGGCGTCTCGATGTCCTGGACCTTGCTCCAGAAGTAGTCGTTCACGGGGAGCTCGCCGAACCGGAGCCCGAGCTGCCCGAGGCGCCCCGAGTAGAGCCGGAGGTGCGCTTGCTCCTCGGCGAGCGTCGCGAGGATCCCGCGGCGCATGGCCGCGGGCGCCTCGGGAAACGCGAGGAGCGCCCACGCCATGATCTCGATCGCCTGGAGCTCGTGGTTCGCGAAGCGGTGGAGACAGATCGCGCACTTCTCCGGCGAGGCGAGCTGGGAGACGCGTGGCATGGGCTCTCGCTCGCGTCTCACGGGGAGAAGCTCCCGCGGACGGCCGGGCGCGCGGATCTTCGTGCCCGCGCCTCTGTCATCATCGATGATGGAAGCGGGAGGAGCCTCGAGCTTCGCCTCGAGCGTCTCTCCCAGGACGACTCTCTCGCAGAAACCGCGGACCGTCAGCTCCACAGGAAGAACCTGAGCGCGAGCGCGCCCGTCAGGAGCCCCCACGCGAGCAAGACGGCGAGCTCGCGCATGCACGCTTCCAGGCCCGCTCCCTCGTTCGTGATTCGCCTCAAGGAATCGATGAGAGCCGTGAGCGGGAGCGCCTTGATGAAAGGCTGCAGCCACTCGGGGAAGCGCGTCGAGGAGAAGAAGACTCCCGAGAGCACGATCATGGGCAGCATGGGGATGTTCATGAGCCCCGCCGCGACCTCGGTGTTCCGCGGCCTCGCGGCCACCAGGAGCGCGATCCCCGCGAACGCGAACGTCCCGAGCGTCGAGAGGACCGCGAACGCGAGGTAGGACCCGCGAACCGTCACGCCGAACGCGACCGCCGAGAACCCGACCATGAGCACCGCCTCGAGCGCGACCACCAGGTAGCGGTGGATCGCGTGCGCCGCGAGGAAATGCCAGCGCCTCATGGGAGTCACGGCGAACCGCTTGAGGAGCCGCTTCGCTCGCATCTCGACCATGGCGAAGCCGATCCCCCAGAGGCAGCCGTTCATGATCTGCATGGCGAGCATGCCGGGGACGAACCAATCGATGTAGCGCGCTCCCGCGGCGGGAGTGGTCTCGAGCTTCGCTTGCAGCGCGAGCGAGGCGCTCGCCGGCGGATCGCCCGTCGAGACGTTGAGCGCGAGCGTCGGGCGCAGCGCTTCGTCGACGAGGAGCCGCGTGAGCCGCGCCTCCGGGTGAGTCGGGTCGAAGCGGTAAGTCGGAACGACGCCGCGCTCCGGCACGACGAGGAGCGCCGCTTCTCCTCTCGTGAGCGCGAGCGTGGCTTCTTCCTGCGAGCGCACGAGGATTCTCAGGTCCTTCGATGCCTCGAGCGTCTTGATGATCAGAACCGACGCATCGTCGTGGAGGTCGGCTACGAGGACCGGCACCGGCTCGGCGGGCTTCGGGCGGAAGGCGACTCCGAGGACGACGAGCATGAGGAGAGGAAAGATGAGCGCCCAGAAGAGGATCGCGGGCTCTCTCACGAACTCCCGTTGACGGAAGAAGACGAGCTGGACGAGAGGATTCGGCCGGCTCACTGGGAGCCTTCCTTCGCTGCGCCGTTCGCGGGAGCGCCCGTGGCCTCGTCGAGGCGTCTTCCCGTGAGCGCCAGGAAGACGTCCTCGAGCGTCCCGTGGCGCGTCGAGAGGAACCTGAGCTTCCGCTGGCTCGACTCGAGCAGCGCGAGGAGCCTCGGCACGACCTCGTGCGCTCGCTCGACGACGAGGCGAGCGAGAGAGCCCGTCGCGTCGGCCTTCCGCACGCCGTCTAAGGCCGCGAGGGCCTTCGTGTCGGGCGCGGGGTCGGTCTCGACCTCGACGATCGCGTCTCCTCCGAGGCCGCGGACGAGCTCGAGAGGAGTCCCGAGCGCGATGACGCGCCCGCGATCCACGATCGCCACGCGGTCGCAGAGGGCCTCGGCCTCGTCCATGAAGTGCGTCGTCAGGAGGAGCGAGACGCCCTTCTTCTTGAGCCCCTCGAGGAGCGCCCACGTCTCTCGCCGCGCGCGCGGATCGAGGCCCGTCGTCGGCTCATCGAGAAAGACGAGCGCCGGATCGTGCACGAGAGCGAGCCCGAGCGCGAGCCTCTGCCGCTGCCCGCCCGAGAGGCGCTCGACCCAGTCGTCCTTCTTCTCCTCGAGGCCAACGTCCTCGAGCACCTCGATGGGATCGCGCGGGCGCTCGTAGAACGAGGCGAAGAGCTCGACGGTCTCGAGCGCCGTGAGCCTTCCGTAGAGCTCGGTGTCCTGGAGGGCGACGCCGATCCTCTCGCGGATCGCTCCGGCGTCCTCGGGGAAGCGCATGCCGAGCACTTCCACGGAGCCCGAGTCGGCGCGGAGGATCCCTTCGAGGATCTCGACCGTCGTCGTCTTCCCGGCGCCGTTGGGACCGAGGAGCCCGAAGCACTCGCCCGCGGGCATCGAGAGATCGATGCCGGCGACGGCCACGGTCTTCCCGTAGCTCTTCTTCAACTGGGCGACGCGGACGGCGAGGGCGCTCTCCGGCATGGCGCCCGATCTTACCCGGCTCGGAGCCATCGCGAGAAATGCGCGAGATTCCTGGAAGACCGTCGTTTACGCGCGGCCGGAGCCCCGATCGGCGCTGGCGCTT
>JACQDU010000534.1:0-948 GCA_016200955.1 bacterium | reverse complement strand
GAACGCTTCCAGGAACAGATCGTCGAGCTCATACGCCGGGCCTCGACCGAGCTCCCGCCGGACGTCAAGGCCGCGCTCGAGCGGGGGCGGGACACCGAGCCGGACGGCTCGACCGCGCGCCGGACTCTCACCCAGATGCTCGAGAACCAGACGCTCGCCTGCAAGCGCGAGCTCCCGATCTGCCAGGACACGGGGACGAACGTCTACCGCGTGCGCTACCCGTCTGGCGTTCGCCAGAAGGACATGCGCGCCGGGATCCAGGAAGCAACGAAGGTCGCGACCGAGAAGTGCTACCTGCGCCCCAACACCGTGGACCCACGCACCGAGAAGAACGTGGGCACGACCCTGGGCGAGGGCGCTCCCCAGATCTGGTTCGAGGAGCGCGACGACGACGACGAGATCGTCACCGTCGAGCTCATGCTCAAGGGAGGGGGCTGCGAGAACACGGGCGCCCAGTACTCGCTCCCTCACTCGGAGCTCGGAGCGGACCGCGACCTCACGGGAGTCAAGAAGGTCGTCCTCGACTGCGTCCAGAAGGCGCTCGGTAAGGGCTGCGCGCCGGGCGCCCTCGGAGTCTGCATGGGAGGAGACCGGGCTTACTCGCTCCTCATGGCGAAGAAGCAGCACTTCCGACCCTTGCACGACTCTCACCCCGATCCCGCGCTCGCGAAGATGGAGAAGGACCTCTACGCGGCCGCGAACCGGCTCGGGATCGGGCCCATGGGCTTCGGCGGGAACACGACGGTCTTCGCGGTCAAGCTCACGGCCGCGACGCGACTCCCGGCGAGCTACTTCGTCTCCGTGAGCTACATGTGCTGGGCCTTCAGGAGAGCCGTCCTCATCCTGGAAGGCGACGGCAAGGAAGCCGTCTACCAGCCTTACCTCGAGACGCAGAAGTCGCTCGCGCATGCGCACTGAGTCGAGTCTCGCGTGGGGCGACCTTCGTCG
>JACQDU010000511.1 GCA_016200955.1 bacterium | reverse complement strand
GCGAGCGCGATCCCGAAGGGCGCCATCTCCCCGCCTCGAAGCTCGGGTCCTCCGCGTCTCCGCTCGAGACCCGGGTGGCCGGCGGCCAGGAGAGAAGCGTACGGTCCGGCGAGGACCGCTCCCGGGCCGAGGGCTCGGGCGGCGACGCGGTTCGCTCGCAGGTTCGAGTCGTCTTCCCGGAAGCCCCGGACGTCGCGACCGAGGTCGAGCGCGGGCGCCAGCATGAGGACGAGCCCGGCGAGCGCCCGCGCGAGAGCAGGTCTTCCGGGAGATGGCCACCTGAGCGCGCGCAGCGCGAGCCACGCTCCTCCCGCGAGCGCGAAGGCGAAGACGAGCCACGACGACTCCGGGCTCATGCGTCGGTCGTGGGCGTGGAGAGCTGCGGACCCCGCCGCGAGGCCGAGCGCTCCCGCGAGCACGAAAGACGCGGCGAGGCCGGCAACGAGCACGCGCGCTCCCGGCAGAGCTTTCTTCCCCTGGACGGGCGCCGGCCAGAGGAGCCGCGAGAGGGCGAAGCCCGCGAGCGCCGCGAGCGGCGGGCCTCCGAGCGCGAAGTAGCGGAGCGGCCGGTAATCGAGCCACGAGAGCACGAGGAGGAGCGCGCTCGCCCACACGACCGCTCCCGCGAGGATCGAGCGCTCGTCCCTCGTGAGGGAGGCGCGCGCGCGCAGCCCGAGGAGCGCTCCCGTGCCCGCGAGGGGAACGAGCGCCGGCGCGAGGGCGAGGAGGCCGCTCTCCCAGGGAACGAGGAGCGCTCGCTTCACGACGATCACCGGGAGCCAGGCGCTCCCGAGATTCGCTCTCACGTCCGCTCCCAGGTATCTCTCGATGCGCTCGCGATTCCGGGAGACGAGCTCCGTCGGGTGCACGACGAGCAGCGCGAGGACGAGCACGCCGAGCACGGCTCCTCCCACGAGGACCGTTCTTCGCTTCTCTCTCCCGGCGAGGACGACGTGGCTCGCCGCGAGCGCGGGCACGAGGACCGCCGCGACGCCTTTCCAGAAGAAGACGAGGATCCCGAGGAAGCCCCACGCGAGGATCTTCCCCGTCCTCCCGCCGGTCGCGTGGAGCGCCCACGCTCCCGCGAGGAACGTCGCGATCGGCCCGTAGATGATCGGCGTCCGCGAGAGCGCGACGAACGGATACGCCGTCGCGAGGAGGAGCGCCGAGAGGAGCGCCGCTCTCGCGCCGAGCGGGCGGAGCGCGAGCGCGAGGAAGATCACCTCGAGCGTCCCGAGCGTCGCCGCGAGGGCGTGCGCCGACTCGAAGCTCGCGCCGAAGACGGCGAACCACGCTCGCGCGAGCGCCGTCCAGACCGGCCGGTCGTAGGGCTCGAGCGGCTCGAAGCCGCTCCCGTCGGCTCGCGTGAACGCTTCCTCCAGGTACCAGAACGCGTCCTCGGAGGGAGCGTTCGTGTACTCGATGTCTCTCGGCACGTCGCGCTCGCAGCGCGCGAGCCGGAGCGCGCCCGCGATGACGAGGATCGCGGCGAGGAGAGCGAGGAACGTCTTCCTCTCGCTCTCTCGACTCACCGTGCGCCGCGGCCCGAGAGGACGGCGCGGACCGTGCGCGCGAGGATCCAGAGGTCGAAGAGGAACGTGCGCCGCCTCATGTAGAGGATGTCGAGGCGCACGCGCTCGTCGAGCGAGGCCGAGCCGCGCGCGACGACCTGCTGGAGGCCCGTGATCCCGGGCTTCGCCTTGAGGCGGCGGCGCTGGTGCGCGTCGTAGCGCGAGGCGACCTTCTCCTCCTCGGGGCGAGGGCCGACGAGGCTCATGTCGCCCTTGAGGACGTTCCAGAGCTGCGGGAGCTCGTCCAGGCTCGTCCGGCGCAGGAACGCTCCCACGCGCGTGACGCGCGGATCGCGCTCGAGCTTGAAGACCGGCTCCTTGAGAGAGTCGAGGTCCACGAGAGACGCGAGCTTCGCCTCCGCGTCCACGACCATGGAGCGGAGCTTCCACATGCGGAAGAGGCAACCTCCCTCGCCGACCCTCGTCTGCGAGAAGAAGGCCGGCCCCTCGGAGCCGAGCCGGATCGCGACGATCGACGCGAGGAGCACGGGCAGCGTGACCACGAGGAGGACGAGCGACGAGAGCACGTCGAACGCTCGCTTGAGCGCGAGCGAGGTTCCCTCGAAGCGCCGCTCGCGGATCGCGATGAAGGGGACGCCGTCCTCGTCGGTCAGGTCCCTCTCGGTGACGACGAGATCGTAGACGGCCGGCACGATCCTTGGCTCGACCTCGAGCGCCTCGCACGCGGCGATCGCCCGGAGGAGGTCTTCTTTCCCGAGGTCGCACGCGATCAGGACCTCGCGGATCCCGCGCTCGCGAACGATCGCGGCGAGGTCGGACGCTCGCCCGAGCACTTCGAGGCCGGGAGGCGCGGCGCTCGCGCTCTCGTTCGGGACGACGATCCCTCTCACGTCGAGGCCGAAGCGCTCTCGGTCCTGGAGGCGCGAGACGAGCTCGCGGATCGACTCGGGAACTCCGAGCACGAGCGCGGGCTCGAGGTCGAGGCCGGCTCTCCTCCTCCGGCGGCGTCTCGACGCGAGGAGAAGACGCGGCAACGGGAGGAAGACCGACGCGATCGCCCAGGCGTAGATGATCGCGCTCCGGGAATACGTGGACTCCCTGTAGAAGAACGTCGCCGCGAGGACGATCACGAGAGAGAGCGTCGTCGCTCCGAGCGTCCTCTCGACGATCTCGACGCCCCAGGCTCCCGGGAGCTGGGCGTCGTAGAGCCCGCGCGCCCGGAGCACCACGAGAAAGACGACGACGACGAGCCCGAGAGGCTCGAGGTATTGCCGGAGAGGCGCCATCTCGGGCGTGACGACGCCGATCAAGAGCTGGAATCTCAGGAAGTAGCCCAGGACGAACGCCGCCGCGACGATCGCGGCGTCCACGAGAGCCAGGAGGACCGCCGCGCTCCGGCTCGCGCGGCGGCTCACGCGGCCCCTCCCGGCGCCTTCTCGCGCGAGGGCTCGTCTTCCTTCACGGGAGCGGCGCCCTTGAGGACGCCGCCGAGAGCCGCCTCGCGCACGATCCCGGAAGCGAGCCCGAGCCCGAGCGCGATCGCTCGCACGAGCGAGAGGAGAGGCACGAACGGCGCGACGACCGGGTCTTTCTTGAGCGCTCGCGCGAAGAGCGGGAGCGTCGTGAGAGAAAAGACGACGACGCTCGCCAGCGAGAGCGCGATCCAGGGCACTTCGAGGTCGAGCCGGAGCGCGGACGGCACCCAGCGGAGCGAATACGAGCCCCAGCCGTGCAGGACCTCGACTCCGATCACGAACGCGAGCGCTCCCGCGCCGAGGAGAGCGAGGGGAGCGAGCGCGAGCTGCGCTTTCAGGCCGGGAGGCGTGTGCGCGTCGTCGATCGCCTTCTTCGGGTGAGCGCGGAGCGTCGCGGCCTTCCAGTGGCCGATCTTGGCTTTCTTCCTGAAGTAGCCCGCGAGCGAGGCCGCGTGCGTGTGGCGGACGAGCGCGTCTCTCACGAAGAGAAAACGAGCGCCGCGCTCGTGCAAGCGGAAGGAGAGCTCCTGGTCTTCCGTGGACGGCCGGTCGTATCTCTCGTCGAAGCCGCCCACGGAGAGAAAGGCGTCTCTCCTGTAGGCGCACGCGTACGTGTCCACGAAGTCGATCTCGGCGCGCCGGGCCATGCGGGCGTAGCGCTCCTCGTACTCGAGCTGGACGAACCGCGCGACGAGGCCTCGCTGCGCCGTAACGTAAGCGCCCTTGGTCGCCGTCACGGTCGCGTCGCGCTCGAGCGGCTCGAGGAGGCGCGAGACGAGGCCCGGGAGAGGGACGCAGTCGGCGTCCAGGAAGACGACGGCTTCGCCCGCGCTCGCCGCGACGCCCCGGTTCCTCGCGCGAGCGGGGCCGCCTCTCTCGGGAAGTCTCAGCACGCGCGCTCCCGCGCTCTCGGCGCGAGCGGCCGTTGCGTCGCGCGAGCCGTCGTCCACGACGAGCACGTCCGAGCCGGGAGAGTCGGCCCTGAGCGCGCGCACGACCTCGCCGATCGTGCCCTCCGAGTCGTGCGCGGGGATCACGACGGCGTGCGAGAGCACCGGCCGCGCGACCTACCTTCTCGCGGGCTCGAGCGGGGAGCGCTCGAGCTGGACGAGGGGCGTGGCCGAGGCTCCTCCCGCGCACCCGCTGCCCGTGCCGCAGCTCTCGTGGCCGTCCGTGCCGCCCGTGGCCGACGTCGCGCTCGCGCCGGAGGCGGCGTCGCTCGCTCCCCCGTCCTTGTCGAAGAGATAACGGGCGAACGTGAGGAAGCTCTTGGCCGTGCGCCGCGCCTCGTAGCGGTCGCGCGAGACCTGCTTGAGCTTCTGCAAGATGTAGGTCGGCCGCAGGTAGAACTCGCGCCGCGCGCGGTCGCAGAAGCGCCGCAGCTCCTCCGACGGGAGGTTCGGCCGCACGACGACCGAGCGGTGGAGGCCCTCGGGCGTGAGCCAGCGGTCGTAGTCGTTCGTCTCGAGGAGGCCGTCCTTCATGGCCCACTCGTAGGCCGCAGTCCCCGGGTAGACCATGAGCGGGAAGAACTGCGCCGTGTCGGGCGAGAGCTCCTTCGCGAACGTGAGCGTCCCTTCGAGCGTCTCGCGCGTCTCGCCAGGGTTCCCGACCATGAAGCAGCCGTGGACGAGCACGTCGGCTCGCCTCGAGTCCACGAAGAACTTCCGGATCTGCTCGACCTTGATCTGCTTCTTCACGTTGTCGAGGATCTTCTGGTCCGCGCTCTCGACGCCGACGCAGAGGAGGCGGAGGCCCGAGCGGCGCATGAGCTTCAAGGTCTCGTAGTCCACGTCGCAGCGCGCGTTCGCCGTGTAGCGGACCTTCGTCTTCGCCTTGATGAGAGCCTCGGCGAGGGCGCGGCACCGCTTCCTGTCCACGGTGAGCGTGTCGTCCTCGATGAAGATCTCCTGGACTCCCGGGTACTCCTTCTCGACGTACTTGAACTCGTCCACGACCGCCTCGACCGGGCGCTTCCGGTAGCCGTGGCCGGTCAAGGTCTGCGGGAAGAGGCAGTAAGTGCACTTGTAGGGGCACCCGCGGCCCGTGACGATCGTCACGACCGGGTGGCGCGTGATCGCGTAGAAGTACCGCTTCCAGTGCGAGAACAGGTGGCGCCTGTAGACCTCTGCCGCGTGAGGGAGCTCCGAGATGTCCGCCATGTCGGGGCGGTCGGGATTCGTGACGATCTCACCGGGATCGCGCGCGTCTTGCCTGCGGCGCCACGTGAGCCCCTTGATCTTCGCGAGGTCCCGGCGCTCGCCCGAAGCGAGGGTCTCGGCCAGCTCGAGGACCGTCCAGTCGTACTCGCGGCGAGTGACGGCGTCGACCGCGGGCGCTCGCTCGAGCGACTCGATCGGCGTCGCGGAGACGTGCGTCCCCACGAGGACGGTGAAGGCCCCGGTCGCTTCCTTGATCGCCGTCGCCGCGCGGATGTCGTTGTTGATCGACGGAGTCGAGGTCGCGACCAGGACGAGCTCGGGCTTCTGCTCGCGAGCTCGCTCGAGGACGGCGGCGAGGTCGATGTCCGCTCCGGGCCCGTCCACGAGGTCGACGTCGAAGCCGCGCTTCTCGAGGAGACCCGCCGCGTAGGCGAGCCAGATCGGGTAATAGAGCGTCCGGCTCTTCGTGACCGCCGGGCTCCTCTGATGCGAGGAGTAGTTCCTGTGAAACGGCGCGTTGAGCGCGAGGACGCGCACGAGGCCTCTCTCGAGGGGGAGCATAGCACTCGGTGGGCCGAAGGGCGAAGCAATGAGAGAGCGGGAGCCAAGGCTTCTCGGCTCGGGGGAGAGTGACGTCGAGCGTCGGTCGATGCCCGGAGCTCACTCGCGCGGCAAGCGCGCGAGCTCATCGTAAAGGTAAGCGCAGCTCTTGATCCCCTTCTGGTAGTTCTCGAGGTCGAGCCACTCGTTCGGCGCGTGGGCGTTCTCGTCCGGCAAGCCGAACCCGAGGAGAAGGCACGGACGCTTCGTGGCGTCGGCGATCGTGCGCACGAACGGGATCGAGCCGCCCTCGCGGATGTAGCACGTCTGCGCGCCGAAGGCCTTCTCCATGCTCCTCGCGGCGGCGGCGAACGAAGGGTGAGAGATATCGGCGACCCACGGGAGGCCGCCGTGAAGCTGCTTGAACGTGAGCTCGACCTCCTTCGGGCAGATCTTCTTCAGGTAAGAGTCGAGGCACTCGAAGATCGCCTCGGGCGTCTGGTCGGGCACGAGCCGGCACGAGAGTTTCGCGTGAGCGCGCGCCGGGATCACGGTCTTCGCGCCTTCTCCCTGGAAGCCGCCCCAGATCCCGTTCAGGTCGAGCGTCGGCCGCGCCCACAGGCGCTCGAGGAGGGAGAAGTCGGGATCGCCCGCGGTTGCCGGGATCCCGACCGGGCGCCTCCACGTCTTCTCGTCGTGAGGGAGCGCGCGGATGCGGTCGCGCTCGTCCTTGGAGAGAGGCCGCACGAGGTCGAGGAAGCCCGGGACGAGGATCTTTCCCGACGCGTCCTTGAGGCGCATGACGATCTCGGAGAGCGCGTGGAGCGGGTTCTTGACTCCCCCTCCGAACGAGCCCGAGTGGAGGTCCGTCGAGCTCCCCTTGAGCTCGAGCTCGAAGTAAGCGAGGCCGCGGAGGCCGTAGCAGATCGACGGCCTGCCGCGGTCGAGCATGGCGGTGTCGGAGACGACGACGAAGTCGGCCTCGAGCCGCCTGGCCTCCTTCGTGAGGAGAGCCTCGAGGTGCTCGCTCCCGATCTCCTCCTCTCCCTCGACGAGGAGCTTCACGTTCACGGGGAGAGAGCCCGTCTCCGCGAGGTAAGCCTCGCACGCGAGGAGGTGAGCCCAGACCTGGCCCTTGTCGTCGACCGCGCCGCGCCCGTAGAGGCGTCCGTCGCGCACCGTGGGCTCGAAGGGCGGCGTCGTCCACTCGTTGAGCGGGTCCACGGGCTGCACGTCGTAGTGCCCGTAGATGAGGACCGTGGGAGCCTCCTTCTTCTTGGTCCACTCGGCGACGACGGCGGGGTGGCCCGCGGTCGGGAAGACGCCTGCTCGCTCGAAGCCCGCCTTCTTCGCGCGCGCGGCCAGGTAGTCGGCGCAAGCGAGCACGTCCTTCTTGTGAGCCGAGGAGGACGAGATCGACGGGATCTTGACGACCGAGACGAGGTCCGAGACGAAGCGCTCGCGCTCCTTGTCGATCCTCGCTTGCACTCGCTCGATGCTCATGCCGCCCTCCGGGAGGAGGCGCATTTTACTTGCTCCGGCGGCAAGGGCCAGGCCCAAGAGATAGTGCCTCTCACGACTCATCACCCCATAAAGAGTGTCGGCTTCCATTTTTCCTGGAAACGACGGAACACGATGCCGCGCCTCCCTTTCGGATGAACATTGTCCAGTGCTCGGCCAACTTGTCGGAGGTGGAAAACTCTTGCATCCGGCCCGGGAGACCAGGAGGGACAAGCCTTCCATCGAGAACAAGGAACCGCGAAGATGAGCAGAAGCGCGGTCCTTGACGGCGGATGTGTTTTGTCTAATATATGGGTGGTTAGTCGTCATGAACTACTAGATCTAGGGTACGGTGAACTCGGGGGAAACGGTAAGAGGGGGAAGAAATGGCGCAGAGGGACCAGGTCGACCTCCAGGGCGCGCTCCGGGGGAGCGTCGTTCCGCTCTCGCTCAAGGCGCTCAAGAAGAAGGGCGTCCGGCGAGTCAAGGTCATCGAGCGCGAGCGACTGCTCAAGGCGCTCATGCAAGCCGTCGAGGCGAAGCTCGCCGACCGCGCTCCCGGCGCCGCTTCCCACGAGGCGACGCCGACCGAGAAGAAGCGCGTCGAGCTCCTGCTGGTCGAGCTCGAGAGGATCACGAAGTCGAAGACGCAGCTCGAGCACGAGAAGGGCCTCCTCGAGGCCGAGCGCTCGCGCCTCTCGGCGGAGCTCGACCGGATCGCGCAGGAGATCTCGCGCGGGACCGGCCAGAAGGTGAAGCCCGACGAGGTCAAGAACCTCCTCGACGAGCTCGACCGCGTCCGCGAGGACCGGGAGAAGCTCAGGAAAGCCCTCGACCGCACGCTCAAGGAGGCGGAGAAGCGCCTCGAGGCCGAGAACGCCCGCGCGACCACCGCCGAGACGGCGCTCGCCGCGGCGAAGGAGCAGCTCGCCGCGCTCACGAGCGAGCGCGAGACGCTCTCTCCCAGGGCCGCGCGGCTCGACGAGGTCGAGGCCGAGGCCGAGCGACTCGCGTCCGAGAGAGACAAGCTCTCGGAGAAGAACATCCAGCTCCAGCGAGACGCCCTCCGCCTCCGGGCCGAGCACGAGAGCGCCCTCCAGCAGCTCGAGGCGGCCGCTCCCTTCTTCGCCGCGCAGCGGGAGAAGGAAGCCGCCGAGAGGCCGGTCCCGCCGCTCGAGACCGACCCCGCTCACCCCGAGGCCGCGCCCAGGAACGCCGCGACGCCGAAGCCGGGCGCCGCGAAGCCGACCGCCCGGCGCTTCATGGCCGGCTTCGGCTTCGGCGACTCGCCCACCGCTCCTCCTGCCCTGAAGAGCACCGCTCCCTGGAAGCAGGCCAAGGCCGAATAACGAGAGACGCCCTCCGGTCGCGCGCCGTCCCTTCCTCCGCCGTCCTTTCCTCACGCAATCTCCGAGGAAGAACACATGGACCCTCAAGCCGCGGGCACGCCGCCCTTCGAGCGCTCAGCCATCCAAGTCCCGCGAGCGGCCGTGAAAGCGGCG
>JACQDU010000510.1 GCA_016200955.1 bacterium | reverse complement strand
TGCCGCCTTCGCCGCCGTTGCCCGTCTGGTTCGAGTTGATGTACATGTCGACCTGGAATCTCCCCGGGAGTCCGATCTCGAACTCGTACTGGGTGATGGTTTCGGTCGAACCGTGGCGCGGGAAGTCGAGGCGCTTCCAGTACTCGAACTCGAACGTGCCCGGAGGACGGACGTAGACGCGCGTCGTCGGAAAGCGCCGGATCGCCGTCCACTTCGGCTGTCCGTAGGGGCCGATCAGGTCTTCTTCGCTGTACTCGGAGACGCGCTTCGCCGTGACGGTCGTCGTCGAAACCTGGTCGTCGGGCGTGAGGACCGGCTCCTGCGCGGGCGGCTTGGCCTTGTCGGCGGGGTTGACGACCTGGGCGAAGAGCGGGACGGCGAAGACGGCGGAGACCAAGGGCAGGATTCTCACGAAGCGGGGCATGTTCGAACTCCGGGGGTGAGTGATGGGGACCTACCCGGGAGGGAGCGCGGAGTCTCGATCGAGCGACGACGGATTCCGGAAAAAACCGGCGTCAGGCGAGCCGACTCGCGATCTCTGTCATCACGCGGCCGAGCCGACCCCTCACTGTCGAAGGGGCGAGGGAGAGCTTGCCGGCGATCTCCGCGGTCGGGACGTCGAAGATCCGCCGGAGGATCAGGATCTCGCGGTCGAGCGGATCGAGATCGTCGAGCACGCGCCGCAGGCGCTCGAGCTCTTCGTCGCGCTGCGCGCGGAGCATCGGCGAAGTCTCTTCGCCGCCCGTGAGCTCCCGCGTCTCCTCCGGAATCGGACGCTCGCGCGCCGGATCGCGGCGTTCCGCGGAGTAGTAGCGATTCTTGCTGATGATCTTGTGGGCCGCGAGCGTGCAGAGCCAACTCCGGAAGGCCGCATCGTCCTCGTGCGCGAGAGGTCGCGCGGCCCAGGCCTCGCGGACGACGGACTGGACGAGGTCGGAGAGCGGCTCCTTGGATCGCACGACGCGACCCGTTTTCGCGTGGAGATAGCGGCGCAACAATCCGACGTGGTCCTCGATGCGACGACCGAGGTCCTGCGGCGGGGAAAGCACGGACGAATCCGTCGAGTTGGGAGACGTCGAATCCATCCGACTGCGCGCTGCGCGAGAGGGAGGATTTAACCCGCCCCGGTCGATCCGCGCAAGGAAGGCGCGCCTACACTGGCCGCGTTCCATGTCCTCCTCCTCCTCTGACGACGGAAGAGCATCTCGAGAGTCGAAAGAGATCTTCGCCGCACTCGCTGCGCAGGCGGAGCCTGGAACGACGTTGGACGTCGAGCGCGCCATCGCGGAGCGCCCCGAGCTCGAGAGCGAGTTGCGCGGTCTGCACGCGGGCTGGCTCCGGCTCGACCGCCTACTCGGCTCGATCCGCGTCGACTCCTCCGTCCTCGAATCGGCGGCGCGCGACGCTTCGATCGGATTGGAGGCGCCCGACGAGGAGATGCGAGAGCTGCTCGAAAGATTGCGCGGAGATCCTTCGGCGCGAAGGCGCTACGAAATCCGCGGAAAGATCGCGTCGGGCGGCATGGGGGACGTGCTGCGCGTCCACGATCGCGACCTCGGCCGCGATCTCGCGATGAAGGTCGCGCGCTCGAAGAGCTCGGGCGCCAGGCGCCTGCGCCGCTTCCTCTTCGAAGCGCGTCTCACCGCGCGCCTCGATCACCCCGGGATCGTGCCGGTGCACGACGTCGGCGTCGACGCGGACGGCCGGCTCTGGTTCACGATGCCGCTGATCCGGGGACTGACGCTGGCGGACATCCTCGAACGCACTCGACGCGGCGACGACGAGGCGAAGCTCTGGTCGCGAGCGCGGATCCTCGAGGTGATCCTGCGCGTGTGCGACACGCTCGCGTTCGCGCACGCAGCCGGCGTCGTCCACCGAGACTTGAAGCCCTCGAACGTGATGGTCGGAGACTTCGGCGAGGTGTACGTCGTCGATTGGGGCCTCGCACGCTCCGCCGAAACCTTCGGGGACGAGCGCGCCGGAGACGTCGTCGGGACTCCCGCCTACATGTCCCCGGAACAAGCCCGAGGGCGGTCGGAGCTCGTTGACCCGCGCGCGGACGTCTATTCCGTGGGCGCGATTCTCTACCACCTGCTCGCGGGTCGGATGCCCTTCGCGGAGCGCGAAACTTCGGCGGCCGTCCTCGATGCGTTGCGCGCCGGACCTCCCTCTCCGCTCGAGGACCACGCGATCGAATCGCCTCCGGAGCTCGCCGCCATCTGCCGGAGAGCGATGGCCCGCAACCCCGAGCGGCGCTATCCGAGCGTC
>JACQDU010000047.1 GCA_016200955.1 bacterium | reverse complement strand
CAGCTCCCGCCCGGAGAATGGCGCTCGCTCTCACTCGAAGCAAGCGGGCTCGCGCTCAGCTCGCGGCGCGCGGCGGATCGGTAGAGTCCGTCTCCTCCGGTTCCGTCTGGATGCCGAGGCGAGCGAACGTCCACGCGACCGCTCGCGCGAGCAGCGGGAGAAGCGCTCCGACGCAGGCAAAGGTCGCGAAGCTCTCAGCCACGCGTTCGCGCGTGATGGGAAACGGATAGAAGAACACGGGGCTGGCAAAGCTCCAGATCAGTCTCGGCGCGTCGAGGACGAGCCCTTCGAAGCGGCGTCCCGTGCAGTTCGTCGCGAGGAAGAACCCGAGTCCGTTTCCGATCGCGTGGAGCCAGGTCGGGTACGAGAGCAAGTAGTCGACGTACTCGGCCGGCGACGTCGCGCTCGAACCCCATACTGGCGACGTGGCGTGCGTGAGGTACCTGGATGCGCACTGGATCGCGATCAGGAGGTAGCTCGCGAGCAACGCCTCGAGAAGCAGGCGGAGCGATGATATCCCGCGCGTCGCCCGTGCGGCGAGGAGGCCCAGGACGATCCCCGTCAACGCGGAGGCCCGGAGAATGTCCAGGAACAACGCGGCGAACTCTCCGAACGCGAACGGGACCGAGCCGAGCACGGCGCAATAGACCGGCGAAGCGCAGATCCCGGCCAAGCCGACCGCGCTTCCCGCCACGATGGCTTGCACGACCGGAGCCCGCACCGGGCGCGGCGCCGCAGGACATGCGACCGGACGCCCGACCTCGCGCTCGAGGTCCACGCGCGCTCCCGGCCGCGCGGTCCACGCGGCCTCGAGGAGGATAGGCCCTCGCTCGCGTGCCGAGCAACCGCCGCCCGTGAGAGCGAGCCCTTCGTGCGGTGCTGGAAGCTACCAGGAAGTCGCGGAGAGCTCTTCTCGTGCTTGTTCGCGTGGACCTGGCCTTCCGTTGCGCGACGCGGCGCGTGAAGGGCGCGCGCCAGGCGGCTACCATGCGAATGGATGGCATCGATTTACGGACACCGTGGATCGAGATTGGCGATGTTGGCCCTGGGAGCCCTCATCTCGCTCTCCCCCGTGCGAGCGGAGGACGCGGGGAAGGCCGCCTCGAGGCGAGAGGAAGCGGCGCTCGCGGCGGTCGCGGACGAGCTCCACAGGCTCGCCCGCTTCTGCGAGAGCTACCGCGCTTACCCGGAGGCGAGGGCCGAGCTCGAGCTCGGGCTCGAGGTCGACCCGGGCTCGCAGAAGCTCAAGGACGAGCTCGCGAAGCTCGAGAAGACGCCGGCCAAGGACGCGAAGCCGCCCGCGTCTTTCTCGCAGAAGTACGAAGACGAGCGGAAGAAGACCCACGAGAAGTGCGGAGACCTCCTCGCCGACTGGGCCGTCCTCTGCGACAAGGACGCTCTCTCGGAGCCCTACGAGCGAGCGCTCGGTCTCGTCCAGCGCCACTTCCCGGGCGAGAAGGCGCTCGCGCGCATCGGGGGAGCGTGGTTCGACCCGTACCAGAAGCTGGTCCGCAAGGACGACGTCGCGGCGCTCGACTCGGGCTCGGAGCTCGTCTCGGGAAAGTGGCTCGACAAGGCCGCCGTGGCCGCGCTCGACAGGGAGCACGCGACGTGGGCGAACCCGTGGGTCATCTCGGATGAGGCGCACGAGCTCAAGACGACGCTGCCTCTCAGGACCGCGCGGCGCCTCCTCGCTCACATAGGTTCCTTCCGCGCGTTCTTCCTGGGCAAATTCGCGGGCTCGTGGGACCTCAGGCGCCCGAGGGGCAAGCTCCCCGTGATCGTCACGGAGACGCAGGCCGACATGAAGGCCCGCATGGACGCCGAGGCGCCCGGGGCGCGGCAGGGGACCGTCCATGGCGCCGCTCACTACCTCTTCCAGCCGCACCGCGCGCTGAGCCCGTGCTTCGTGACGTTCGAGCCCGCGTTCACGAACGCGCCTCCGGCCCGCGTGAGCTTCGAGCAGGTCCTGATCTTCGTGCGGCACGAGGTCACTCACCAGATCGCGATCGAGTACTCGAAGCACGACGCCGCCCAGAAGCGCGACATCGCGCACCAGTACTGGTGCGTCGAGGGCATCGCGAACTACATGCAAGCTCACGCCGTGGAGAAGGGGAAGTGGCGCCTCACGCACCCGCGGGAGATCGCCATGGGACCCGGGACGACGCCCGGCGACTTCGTCTGGTGCGCCGAGAACGCGAGCACGCTCCCCTCGCTCGAGGACCTGTTCGCTCTCCCGAGGGAGCGCTTCGCGAGCGTGAGGGACTACCACATGGCCGCGACCGTCGCTCACTTCCTCCTCGACGGCGAGGACGGCCGCTACCGGAGCGCCTTCACGAGGCTCCTCGAGACCGTTCACAAGGTGAGGGACGACGCGAAGACGCTCGACGCCTGCTTCGCGGGGATCGACCGGAAGAAGATGCAGGAGGAGTGGAGGCGCTTCCTCTCGAAGATCAAGGTCGACTGACCTGGAAGTCAGTCCTGGCGCGCTCAAGAGCGCGCTTGGCCGCTGACGCGACTCCCATCGCACGAGACTTCCGGCACAACTGCCTCGAGGCCTTGATTCTCGCGTGTTGCGCCCCGCGGGTTGTCGGAGGGCGATGGTAATCCTCCTCCGAAGCATCCCATCGGGGGAGAAAAGGGAGCCATGCCTGGTCCGCCGCGAGGCGGACGAGGGGAGATCTCGTCTCGCACGCCGGCACGCTCGGTGCAAACGAGCGAGCGCGCGGCAAAGGAGCCGTGCTGCTCTTTCCCGAAAGCCAGGGCGCGAGCGGGCGCGAGTCCGATCGAGGCGACCGTAGCGTCAGCTTTCTCACGTCGAACGGGACGCGGAGACGCGAGGAGCGACTCATGGAGACGCGAGTCATCGTCAATCCGTCCGCAGGAGCCGCTCGTGCGGCCTCGCGGGCCCTCGCCCTCCGCTCGCGCCTCGAGGAAGCGCTCGGGCCGCTCGAGTGGCGCGAGAGCCGGAGCGCATCTCACGTGGAGGACCTCGCGCGAGAGGCGGCGCTCGCGGGACACGCTCGCGTGATCGTCGCGGGAGGAGACGGCACCGTTCACTTCGCCGCCAACGCTCTCGCGGGGAGCGAGACGGCGCTCGGGATCCTTCCCGTGGGCACCGGGAACGACATCGCCTTCGCCGCGGGAGTCCCGAAGGAGATCGAGGGAGCGACCCATGTCCTCGCGGCGGGTCACGTGAGACGGCTCGACGTCGCTCTCGCGCGAGAACGGATCGCGTGCTGCGTCCTCGGAGTCGGCATGGACACCGAGGCTCTCGGGCGGATCAACTCGGCTCGCTTCCTCAGGCGAGGCCACCTCCTCTACACGTGCGCGGCTCTCAGGACGCTCCTCACCTACAGGCCGCAGCGCATGAAGATCACGTGGGACGACGGCTCCTTCGACGGAGAGGTCGTCTTCGCCGCCATCACGAACACGAGGAGCTACGCGGGCGGCATGAAGATCACGCCCGACTCTCGGGTCGACGACGGGAAGCTCGACCTCTGCGTGATCCCTCGCATGAGCCTTCCTCGCACGCTCGCGAGCTTCGGCCGAGTCGTGCGCGGCGCTCACGCGGGCATGAGAGGGATCGTCCTCGCGCAGAGCCGGCGCGTCTCGATCGAGACCGATCGCCCTCTCCCCGTGACGTTCGACGGCGAGCTGACGGACCTGACGACGCCTCTCGACGCAGGGGTGCTCCCGGGCGCGCTCCGCGTGATCGGTTCTCCCGTTGCTTCTCTCGAGAGAGACACGGTCCACGAGAGAGAAGGCGAGCTCATCGCATGATCGCTTCGGACGACGCGGACGTGATCGTCGTGGGAGGAGGGATCGCGGGCCTCGGCCTCGCGTGCGCCCTCGCTCGCTACGACGTGCGCGTCCTCCTCCTCGAGAAGCGGAAGGCCTCGGGCGGGATCCACCGGGGCGACAGCTTGCTCCCGCGCTCGACGGGACTGTTCGCGCGCTGGGGAGTGCTCGATGCGATCCGGGGAGCGCAGGCGCAGGAGATCAGCCGCCTCGAGATCCACCACCGCCGCATGGGCAAGCTCTGCGAGCTGCCTCTCGTGCAGCCCCGGGCGCAGCACCCGTATCTCGTCTTGCCTCACGCGAAGATCGAGCAGGTCTTGCTCGGGCAAGCTCTCGCCTTCGGCCGCACGACGCTCGTCCGTCCCGCGAAGGCCGTCGATCTCCTGAGAGACGACACGGGGAGAGTGACCGGCGTCCGCTACGAGACGCCTCGAGGGACGCTCGAGTCGCGAGCTCGCCTCGTCGTCGCGTGCGACGGCGGCCGCTCGATCGTGAGAGCGCGCCTCGGAATCGACGTCGCGGCTCGCTTCTACGACCACGCTTACCTCGGTCTCGAGGCCGACCGTCCCGCGAGCTACGAGAACGCCATGCGCGTCCACTTCCACGAGAAGGGAGGCGTCCTCCTCATGCCGCGTCCGACTCGCGTCGGGATCGGCATGCTCGTCGAGGCCGGAAGCGGCGAGCGCTGGATCCGCATGAGCGACGACGAGCTCCGCGCGAAGGTCTGCGAGCGAGCACCGATCCTTCGAGACGTCGCGATCCACCGCGAGGGTGCTCACGTCTACGAGCTCGCTCGAGCTCACGCCCCGCGCTACGTGCAAGACGGCGCCGTGATCATTGGCGACGCCGCTCACTGCACGAATCCGACGGCCGGGCAGGGCATGACCATGGCCCTCGGATCCGCGGGAGCGCTCGCCGATCTCGTCGGGCCGGCTCTCGAGCGGGGCGAGGCCCGTCTCTCGCGCGTGCTCTAGGAGTTCGAGGCCGCGCAGTGGCCTCTCAACGCGAAGCTCATCCGCGGCTCGCACGCCCTCGCGCTCGCCTACGCGCTCCGTGGAGGAGCGTGGGACCGCGTGAAGGCTCACCTCGTCCGTCTCCTCGCGAGCCGCTCGTGCCGTTCTCTCGTGGACAGGGTCGCTCGCGTCTTCCTGGGAGGAGAAGAAGAGGAGGAGAGCGTCCGGCGCCCGCCCGAGCGCGCTCTCGCGAGCGCGACTCCCTCTCACGAGCCTTCGCACGAGGCGGCCGACGAGAGCTACGAGGAGGACCAGGTCGCGAGGCCCGGAGCGGGAGCGAGAGCCGAGCCCGTGGGAGCGGCGCGATGCTGAACCCCCACCTGCTCGAGCTGCTCGAGCTGTTCCGGCTCGACCGCACCTACGTCCGCGGGAGCGGATCCTGGCTCGAGGACGATCGAGGGAGGCGCGTCCTCGACTTCTCCTCTCAGTACGGAGCGCTGCCGTTCGGGCACAACCCGGAAGCTCTCTGGGACGCGCTCGATGACGTCCGTCGCTATGCCGTCCCCGCCATGGTCCAGCCCTCGAGGCCGCGCCACGCCGAGGCTCTCGCCGAGAGGCTCGCGCGACTCGCGCCGGTCGGCGCGAAGGAAGGCAACGCGGTCGTCACGTTCTCCCAGAGCGGAGCCGAGGCGATCGAGGCCGCGATCAAGCTCTGCCGGATATCCACGGGCCGCTCGCTCGTCATCGGCGCCGAGCGCGGCTACCACGGAAAGACGCTCGGAGCGTCCGCGCTCACGTGGAAGAGCTCGCGCGAGCTCGAAGCGGGAGTGCGGCCGCCGTCGTTCGCTCACGTTCCCTGGAACGACGCGGGTGCGCTCGAGCGGTTCCTCGGCGAGAGAGGAAAGGAGGTGGCGGCGGTCGTCCTCGAACCTGTCCAGGGAGAAGGCGGCGTGTTCGAGGCCGACCCCGCGTACTTCCCGAGAGTGCGCGAGCTCACGCGAGCTCACGGCGTCCTGCTCGTGCTCGACGAGGTGCAGACCGGCCTCGGGCGGCTCGGAGCGCTCTTCGGAGCGGATCAGCTCGGCATACGGCCAGACGTGATCGTCCTCTCGAAGGCTCTCGGAGGCGGCCTCGTGCCTCTCGCGGCTTGCGTTGCCTCGCGCGAGACATACTCCGAGGAGTTCGCGCTCTCTCACAGCTCCACTTTCGCGAACAACAACCTGACGTGCGCCGTCGGCCTCGCCGTGCTCGACCTCCTCGAGAGAGACGGCCGCGCTCTCGTCGAGAACGCCAGGGTCGCGGGAGAGAAGCTGCGAGCCGGCGTCATCGCGCTCGGCGAACGCTACCCCGGAGTGATCCGCGCTCTCCGCGGGAGAGGCTGTCTCCTCGGCCTCGAGCTCGAGCCGGTGGACGGGACGAGCTCCTACTTCCTCCGACACATGTTCGAGGTGGACGCCTGGAACGCGATCGTCGCGTCCTGGCTGCTCAATGTTCGCGGCCTTCGCGTGATCCCGTGCCTCACGCACGCGCGGGCGCTCCGCCTCCAGCCCTCGCTCGACGTGAGCGGTGCGGAGATCGACTTCGCGCTCGAAGCGCTCGAGGCGCTCGCGCGGACGATCCACTTCCAGGACTGGGCCGCGCTCGTCTCTCCTCTCATCGGGAAAGACGGCGAGAGAGTGCCCGTGGACGCGCGCTCTCTCGCTAAGCCGGTCGTCGCCTCGCGCCCCGCCGAGCCGCGCGAGGAGGCGACGAGGTTCGCTTTCCTCATCCACTACACGTGCCCTGAAGACATGGTGAAGACGACGCCCGCGTTCGGCCTCCTGAGCGAGAGCGAGCAGCGCGCTCTCTACGACTGGACGGCGCGCCGTCCGAGCCACGCTCCCGCTTCGTTCGTCCCCGCGATCCGAGGCGCTCACGGAGCGCTCGCGCAGGGGTGGCTCGTCTCCTTGACCGACAACCCCGACTCCATGAGAGCGCGGCCGCGAGCGCTCGTCTCGGCCGACATAGCGCGCGCCGTCCGAGGAGCGGAGGAGCTGGGAGCGCACGTGATCGGGCTCGGCGCGTTCACGTCGATCATGACCGTGAACGGAGCCGAGATCTCGACTCCCGCCGCCCTCACGACGGGGAGCGCGCTCACGGTGGCCATGGCCGTCGAGGGAGTTCGCCTCGCGTGCGAGCGCATGGGAGCCGATCCGCGCGAGAAGCGCGGCCTCGTCCTCGGTCTCGGAGTCGTGGGCTCCGCGGCGGCGGCGGTCGCGGCCGAGTTCCTTCCCTCGCTCGTCTTCGTGGGCAACCCGAGGCGAGCGGAGCGCGAGCAAGAGAAGGCGCTCGCTCTCATGGACCGGATCTACGCGCGCGCGGCTCGCTCTCTCGAGGACCCGGGAGCGACGGGCGTCGCGGCCGAGCTTCGCCGCGCTCTCCCGGCCTTCCGTTCTCTCGGCGAGCGCGGGAGGAAGCTCGTCTTCCTCCTCCTGGAAGTCGGGAGAGGAGCCGAGGCACCGGCCGGGCTCGCGCGCGAGATCGCGTGGGCGTGTCAGGCCGTGGGCCGCCGCGCGCCGCTCGAGCTCGCGCCGTCTCTCTCGCTCGTCGTGAGGGAAGCCGACGTGATCGTCTCGGCCACGAGCGCGGCGACGCCGCTCATCTTCCCCGACGACCTGAAGCCGGGAGCGATCGTCTGCGACGTCGCGAAGCCGGCCGACGTGTGCCGCACGGTGCGCGATGCGAGAAGAGACGTGCTCGTCTTCGACGGCGGGCTCGTGCGTTACCCCGAGCCGATCGCCTTCGGCCAGAACATAGGCTACGAGCCCGGGATCAACCTCGCGTGCCTCACGGAGACGATCGTCCTCGCGCTCGAGGGCGTGCGCGAGGGCCGCTTCGGCATCGGGCTCGCGAGCGGTCTCCTCGACGAGGTCCCGAGGATCCACGCGGCGGCGCGCAAGCACGGCTTCTCCGTGGGAGAGCTGCGAGCCGACGGCCGGATCCTCACCCGGGCTTCTCTCGACGCGATCGCGGAAGCCGCGCGGGAGCGTCTCTCGCGCTCGAGCGGGAGGCGTCCGCGGAGCAGGTCCATGCCCCTGTCGGCTTGACGCCCCCGACGACTCGCCCCCCACCCTACCCTCCCCCCAAAGGGGGGAGGGGGAACAAAACGCAGGAGTCCTCTCATGGAAACCAAAGAGACGAAGCCGGCGGCGGTCGGGGCGGAAAACGGAAGGGGATATCCCCCTCCGGACGAACAAGGAGAGGCGTTCCGCTTCGCCGACTTCAGCATCGATCGCTGGCTGCGCGTGGTGCCCGGCGGGTATCTCCGCGGCACGCGCTTCGGTCAGCCAACGGGAGCGGGGATTCCCGAGCTGATCCGCGAGCAGGGAATGCTGCGCCAGGTCTACCTCATGGACCTGGCGCTGTTCATCGCGGCCGAGCGCGTCTCGACGCAGGTCGCGAGCGCTCTCGTGCGCCTGGCGCCGGACGAGTCGTCGTTCGTCTTCCTCGCGAGCCAGACCCTCGACGAGGCGCGCCACTTCGAGTCGTTCGCGAACCGCTTCCGCGAGCTGGGCCTCGCTCCCGCGCAGCGAGAGAAGCTGGCGCAGGACCTTCTCTCCCCGGCTTACAGGGGCTTCCTCGACTTGCTCCTGGAGATGACCGCGGCCGGAGACTTCGAGGCGGTGATCGTCGGGCTGAACATCATCCTCGAGGGCATGGCGTTCCCGCTCTACGACTACGAGATGCGCTACTGGCGGCCGTTCGATCCCGCGCTCGTCGAGATCATCAACGGGGCCTTCAAGGACGAGTGCCGCCACGTGGGCTTCGGCGAGAAGCACCTCGCGTGGCGTCTCTCTCGCGACCCTCTCGTGCGCGCGCGCGTGCAGAGGAGGATCGACGACCTCTCGCGGAAGATGCGCGACGTCTTCAAGGAGTTCCTCGCGGCGTTCGTCGGCTTCTACGACCTCGCCGTGCAGGAGTATCCCGAGCGGTGCTCGGGCGTCGAGATCATCCCCGGCCGCCGCCTCCTCGAGACGAGCGCCGAGGACCAGGTCCGGTGGCTCGAGCACGAGATCGTCCTCGGCCACCGGAAGCGTCTCGGCCGCATCGGCCTCGAGTGCGTCCTGTGAGTCTCACGGGCGAGATCACGCGAGCCGACGCGCTCCTCTCGGCGCTCGAGGACTTCCACGCGAGGGCGTGCGAGTCGGCGCCGGTCGGGAAGCTCCTCGCTCGATGGGATCGGCTCGTCGAGGTGCGCGCGCTCTCGGAGCCGAGGCGCTCGTTCTTCCTGCGCTCGCAGGGAGGGCGCATGCTCGCGCCTGCGCCTTCGGCCGAAGGCACGCCCGACATCGTGATCGCCGCGGACGAGAGCGTCCTCGCGGGAGTCTTCCGGGGCGAGCTCAACCCGGCGCGAGCTCATCTCGAGGGAGAGCTCCAGGCATTCGGCTCCCAGAAGGACCAGCTCGTCCTCGACGCGATCGTGCTCTTGATCTGGGGGTACTGAGAGTGAGCGCGCAGCCCAGGCAGAGCGTGACGATCTTGACCGCGATCTCGGTCGGGCTCGCGCTCGCATCGAGCTGTTTCCCGCTCCTGGCGACGACGGTCGGGAAGCTCGGAGCGTGGTCGCTCGCCGCGATCGCAGGGTGCGGCGCGCTCGCGTGGCTCGTGTCGCGCGCTTACGCGGAGCTCGCGGGAGCGTGGCCGACCGCCGCGGGAGTGCGCGTCTACGCGGGGCAAGCGTTCGGCGCGCGCACCGGCCTCTCGCTCGCTCTCCTCTATCTTTTCCTGGTCGTCGCGCTCGGAGCGAGCGAGACGTGGATCCTCTCTTCGGTCCTCGCGCGCGTGGCCTCTTCTGCGTGGTGTGAGCTCGCCCTTGGCTCGCTCACCCCCGCCCCCGCTTCCGCCGTGCCGCCCCTCGCCGTCGGGCTCGGCTTCATCGTCGTGTGCGCGCTCGCTAACGTGCTCGGGCTCGAGCCCGCGGGACGCTTCCAGGCCGTGCTCACGTTCGTCATGGTCGCGGGCCTTCTCTCGCTCTCGTTCCTGTTCACGGGAGGAGGAGAGAGCACGGTCACACGAGCCTCCATGGGAGGTCTCGACGCCCTCGCCGTCGGCTTGCCGGGAGCCATGTTCCTCTTCGTTGGCTTCGAGTGGGTCGTCTCCGCCGTCGAGGAAGTCGACGAGAGCGGGCGAAGTCTCCCGCGCGCCATGAGCTTCTCTCTCCTCACGCTCACGGCCGTCTACGCGGCGCTCGCGTTCGCGCTCCTCGTCGCCGTCGCGCCCGCCGATCTCACGACGGGAATCACGCAGCACCTGACGCTCGGCGCTTCCCGCGGCGGGAGAGTCGGCCTCCTCGCCATGGCGGCGATCTCCGCCGTCGCGACGATCACGTCGTTCAACGGAGGGATCCTCGGAGCCTCGCGTCTCGTCTACGCGCTCGCTCGCGAGGGCGTTCTCCCGCGCCCCCTCGCGCGTTTGCACGGACGCTTTCTCACCCCTTGGGTCGCGGTCCTCGCCGTGAGCGCCTTGACCGCCCTGAGCTCGATCACCCTCGCCACGACGCAGGCCGTGAGAGTGCCGATCCTCATAGGAGCCGCGATCGAGTGCCTCGTCTACGCGGTCGTTCTCCTCGCGCTCCGGCGTCTCCGAGAGACGCAGCCCGACCGCGCCCGTCCTTACCGCGCGCCTTTCGGCGGGAGAGCTTCCCTCGCGCTCGCTCTCGTCTTCTTCGGCCTCGCTCTCGGTTGCGTCTTCGCCGCGGGCGAGTGGGCTCTGCCGACCGCCGCCTGGCTCGCCGCCGCGATCGTCGCCGCGAGCGCCTATTCGGCGTTCGCTCTCAGAAAGAGGACGAGCGCGCGCCGCGCGCCGGCGCGCATCGTCCGGCCGCTCGTTGCTTCCGCGCCTCCCACCCCGACCCTCCCCCCGAAGGCGGGAGGGGGTTCGCTTGCTGGAGCCACCCATGGATAGCCAGAACCGCTTCGACTCCAAGGGCACGTACCTCCTCGCGCGCGCGGAAGCGCTCCTCGGGCTCGGAGTGGTCGCGTTCCTCGCGCTCCGACACCTCGGCGAGATCCGCTGGGGCCCTTTCATCCTCTTCTTCGCGTCGATCGACCTCGTGGGCTACGTGCCCGGAGCGATCGCGCACCGGAAGGCTCGCGGGAAGCCGATCTCGCGCGTCTACCACGCGCTCTACAACACGATGCACAGCTTCCTCTGGAACGCGGCGGTCGCGGGAGCGTGGTCGCTCGCGGTGAGGCCCGAGTGGGCTCTCCTCGCGATCCCGATTCACCTCCTCGGAGACCGCGCGCTGTTCGGGAACTTCTTCAAGCCGTTCGCCGTGCCGTTCGAGCCCGAGGCTCTCCCGGCTTTCACGACGTTCGAGGCGAGCCTGGCCCGCACGACTACCT
>JACQDU010000494.1 GCA_016200955.1 bacterium | reverse complement strand
GGTTTTCGGGGCTTGGTGGGAGGTCTTCCAACCCCTCTTCCTCCGAAGGCGGCGCGGGCGGCTCCTCCCTGCGAACGGGCGGCGGGAAGTGAGCCGTGGGAGCCGTCGCCGCCGGAGGCGCGAAGGCGGGCGGCAGGCTTCCCTGGGAGCTCGCCGGCTGGAGCGGCGGGAGCGGAGCGAGCGGCGGCGGCGCCGGCGCCGGAGTCACCGAGGGCGGCGGCGCCTGCGATGCGCCGAGCGGAGCGGTCGGCGTGCCGAACGTCTGGGCCTGCGCTTCCGCGAGGTTGGGCCCGGAGGTCCGCACACCGAGCCCCGGCGGCTTGTAGCGAGAGGGACCGAAGCCCGGGCTCGCGCCGCCGATCTGGGGCCCTCCCTCTCGCAGGCCCGTCGGCGCGCTCGGCGCGGGAGCCGCGCCGGGAGGAGGCTGCGACGCCGCCAGGAGAGTGGCCTGCTGGTGCCGGATCATGGGAGGCGGAGCCGGCGGCGGCGTGGGAGGCGGAGCGGGCACGGCCACCGGAGGCGGCGTCGGTCGCGGAGGAGGCGCCGGCTTCGGCGCAGCGAGCGGCGGCTTCGGCTTGGCCGTCCCGATCCAGTTCTTGCTCTTCGCGATCTTGTGGAGGTGGTCGTAGATCTGGCGCGCTTGCTTCTCGCGGCCATCCACGAGCTTCATGCAGCGCTCGAGCGCGGCGTCCTCGTCGCCCGCGCGGAAGAAGTTCATGACGTCCGTCTTGAACTTCTCGTCGAGGATCACCTTCTGCGGCGGAGGCGGGGGCTCGGGCTCGCGCTTGCCCTTGCGCTTGCCCCCGCGGCCGAGACCGCGGCGCCTCCGGCCGAGACCGCGGAGCTCGCCTCTCTCCTTCTTCGGCTTCCCGCGGTCGGCCTTCTCCGCGCCTTCGTCGTCTTCCTCGTCCTCCTCCTCTTCCTCGGCGAGGTCGCGCATCACGCGGCCGCACTTCTTGCAGCGGATCTGGCGCTTCTCGTCGGGCTCGGGGAGCTCCTCCTCGTAATACTCGCGGCCGCAGTGGTCGCAGCGGAAGGTCTCCTTGAGCTCGAGCGTGAGGTCGCCTCCAGGGTCGGGCGAGCCCGCGGGCACGGCCATGGTCGGCTGTCCCGCGAACGGCGCCGGTCGAGGGAAGGTCTTCTGGCAGCGGCCGCACCGGAGAGTCGTCCCGACGGCGAGCCCCGCCGCATCGAGCACGGTCCCGCACGAGGGGCACTGGATGGCGTTGTCGCTGACCGGCGTTCCCTGGGGCAGGGGCGAGGCGAGGATCCCCTCGGCCGCTCCTCCCGCGGCGAGCTGCGCCCAGGGCTGCGGCGGCGCGCTCGCGAGAGGGATCACGGCGCCGCAGCGCTGGCACGGGATCGAGGCGACTCCCGCGAGCCCGGCGACGTTCCACGCCGCACCGCACTTACCGCAAGTGGCTATGCTCATGAGTGCACCTGATGTGCGCTGCGCGCGCCCCCCACTCGCCGCTGGCGGGCCGCTCCGCGCTTCGCGCGTAGTCGTCCGGCTGCTCGCTCCGCTCGCATCATTCGTACTCGATCCCCAGGAAGGTCGCGCGGAAGACCTCGTAGACGCTCTCCCACGCGGTGCGCACCTTCTCCTCTTGCTCGGCGATGAAAGCCCTGAGAGCCGTGCCGCACGCCGTGTAGATCAGGTAAGTCTCCGCGAGGAACTCGTTCAGGGAGAACTTCTGGTGGAGCTTCCTCGCGCTCCTCTCGAGGAGGAACTCGATCCCCATGAAGGCGTCTGCGTCCCGGATCACGTCGTACGCTCGCTCGAGCTTCTGGCGCTCGTCCTGCGAGAGAGCGCTCTCGTGAGCGTGGCCGAGCTCGTGGAGGAAGAGCCCCACGAACGTCCGGCGAGCTCCGCGGATCGCGAAGTCGTACATGAGGACGCTCCCGCCCGTCCCGTCGGTCCCTCTCGTGTAAGCGCTCGCCTTCGCGCTGTCCGGGCCCCAGCCTCCCAGGTGGATGCGCTTGAGCTCGGGCCTCGAGAGGTGAGAGACCGGCAGCGCGACGAGCACGTCGGCGCACGTCGAGTAGAGAGGGCCGAATCCCTCGTAGGGCTTGGCCTCCGCGCGGGAGGCGTTCCCGTGCCGGCGCGTCACGAGCTCGATCCCGTTCGGCTGGAGGATCCCGAGGAGGCGCATGAGCGCCTTCTCGTCGCGCGCTTCGTGGAGGCCCTCGAGCTTCCTCCACTGGTGGTAGGCGTCGTACTCCTCGCGGCTCGACGGGTACCAGACGGACGAGGTCCCGCCCTTGATCGTGCCGCCCATGTAGTAGCCGCGCTCTGTCTTCGAGATCCGCTGGCCGAAGCGGAAGTCCTTCTCGAGCTCCGCCGTGAGGAACGGCACGCGCTCGACCTGGCTCGGCCACTGTCCGCGCAGCTCGCGGACCTCGGGGGGCATGCTCCTCAAAGCCGTCATGGGAGGACCGGCGCGAAGGTAGCACTTCCGGGCGTGCGCGGCCACGCTCCGACTCTCAGAGCGCGCTCGCTATGATCCCGCGGAGCTTCTCGGTGAGCGCCCGCTCGCGCTCGCGAGGAGGAGAGCCGGGGAGGATCGTCCCCGGGTCGAGGATCGGGTGATAGGTGACCGCGATCTTCCCCGGGAGAGGATAGGCGCGCTGCCTGGGCCAGCAGGCACGAGCTCCCTTGATCGACACGGGGAGGACCGGCGCTCCCGTGAGGAGGGCGAGGCGGCCGGCGCCGGGCTTCCAGGGATCCAGCTCGCCTTGCTCTCCCGACGTTCGATTCCCTTCGGGGAAGATTCCGAGCGCGCATCCCGCGTCGAGCACCGCGCGAGCGCGGCGCAGCGTCGAGACCTTCGGGCGATCGAGGTCGACGGGAAATGCCTGGTAAGCGCGCACTCCCGGACCGATCACGGGCCAGTCGAAGACCTGCTCCCAGGTCATCCAGTAAGTGTCCCAGCGCTCGCGCTGGCCCATGCCTATGAGCCAGGGGTCCCAGTAGGTCGGGTGGTTCGAGATGATGATGAGAGGACCGCTCCTCGGCCAGTTCCTCGCGCCACGATGGTCGATGTTGTGAAGGATGCGGAAGTAGAAGTCGGCGAAGATCCTCGCGAAGCGCACGAGGGCCCCGTTCGGCGGCTCGAGGCGGGGCCGGGGGGGACGAAAGTCCCCCCGTGGCAGCGGGCGAGCGCGCGAGAGACGGCGTGGCTCCTGGTTCAGATCGCTTCCTCGAAGGCCCTCACGACCGTCTCGAGGACCTTGACGCGGGCGAAGTGTTTGTCGTTCCCCTCGACGAGCGTCCAGGGAGCGAGAGCCGTCGAGGTGCGCTCGAGGGCGTCCTCGATGGCCTCGACGTAGAGGTCCCACTTCTCGCGGTTGCGCCAGTCCTCCTCCGTGAGCTTCCACGCGGTCAGCGGGTCCTGCGCTCGCTCGTGGAAGCGGCGCTCCTGCTCGGAGCGGTCGATGTGGATGAAGAACTTCACGAGGACGTGCCCGAAGCGGACGAGCTGCGACTCGAACTCGTTGATCTCGCGGTAAGCGCGGCGCCAGGCGTGCTCGGGCGTGAAGCCATCGACGCGCTCGACGAGGACCCTCCCGTACCACGTCCGGTCGAAGATCGCGCTCCTCCCGGCTTCCGGGAGGCGGCGCCAGAAGCGCCAGAGGTAGTGGTGAGTCTTGTCGTCTCCCTGGGGAGCGCCGATCGAGTGAGCGACGTAGCTCCGGGGGTCCACCTTCTCGACGAGGCGCGTGATCGCCCCGCCCTTCCCGGCGGCGTCCCAGCCCTCGAAGGCGACGATCGCCGAACGCTTCGAGAGCCGGATCTCCTCGGAGAGGACCGCGATTTTCTCCTGCGCCTCGGAGAGGCGCTCGTGGTACTCGTCCTGCGGGAGAGAGAGGTTGAGGTCGAGCGATGCGAGCCTTCCCATGCTAGGTTCCCTCTGCGTGGGAGGGGCTCCGCCCCTCCCCGCCCCGCCCGGCCGCGTGGGACGGGCTCCGCCCGTCCCCGCCGCTTCTCCCGAGCTCGACGCTGCCGGCGCCGCTCTCGGACGAGCTCGCGGTCCTGGAGGCGGGAGGCGCCGCCGCGACGGGAGGCGCGAGGAGAGGCACGCCTCTCTCGTCGAGGGCGCGCCTCACGTCCGAGATCACCGTCTCGAAGACCTGCGCTCGCGCGAAGCGGCCACAGCGGGCGGCCACGATCGACCAGGACGCCTCTTTGGTGGAAGTCCGCTCGAGCATCTCCTCGATGGCCTCCTCCCAGCGGGAGAACTTCCTGTTCTGGCGGCGCCAGGGCCCGAGCCCGGGCTGCCCGCGGCGCTCCGCGCGAGCGATCCTCCGCTTCTGCGTCCTCTCGTCCACGTAGAGGAAGAGCTTGACGAGGATCGCACCGTCGTCGACGAGGGCGCGCTCGAAGTGGGGGATCTCGTCCTGGGCCGCGCGCCACTCCTTCCGGCGCACCTTCCGCTCGACGCGCTCCACGAGGAGGCGGCGATACCAGCTCTCGTCGAAGATCGCGATCTCGCCGCGGCCCGGAAGCTTCATCCAGAAGCGCCAGAGCCACGGACGCTCCCTCTCGTAGGCTCGCGCCGGTCCGATCGGGTAGACGGTCGCCACGCGAGGGTCCACCTTCTCGGTCAGGTCGTAGATCGCTCGCCCTTTTCCGGCTCCCTCGAGGCCCTCGAAGAGCACGATGATCGGGATCCCCGCCTGTCTCGACCGGCGGACGATGTCGAACAGCTCCCGCTCGAAGTTCGGCTTCCTGGCCGCGTACTCCTCGCGCGTGAGCGAGGGTGAGAGGTCGATCGACTCGAGCATGCGCTCCCCTTCCGGGAATCTGACTCATTTCAGCATTCGCCGAAGGCGAATGCGATGGTGCAACAGAGTCACTTGGGCCGAAGGCCCTAGTGAATTCTCCGTGCATGCCCTCGTCGCGAGAGCGCTCGGCTCCGGAAACGCGAAGACACGAAGGAGAACCTTCGTGTCTTCGTGCCTTCGTCGTTACGTCCTCTTCGGCGGCTACTTCGGCGTCTCGCCCGAGCTCTTCTTGCTCGACTTCTTCTTCGTCGCCTCTTCCTTCGCCGCGAGGTCCTTCTTCATCTCCTCTGCGAGAGCGGGCCCGAGTGACTTGAGCGTGGCCTTGGCCTCGTCGGAGAGCTCGAAGTCCGGCTCGGCCTTCTTCCACCACTCCTTCCACTCGTCCATGCCGCCCTTCTGCTGGCCGGAGAGCTTCTCGAGCGACTTCGAGCGGACCTGCTGCTCGAAGGATCCCCGTCTCGGGGTTCGCGATGCTCGTGAGAGCGGCGACGGCCATGCACTGGACGTCCGGCCTCTCGTCGAGGACCACGCGGCGCGCGAGCGCCCGCACCGAGAAGTCGCCCGGGTAGTTCCCGAGGAGGTCGGCGCAGAGCTTCCTCTCCTCGCCCGTCCCTTCCTCGATCCTTCGGATGAGGAGAGGCTTCAGCGTCTCGTCGTCGACCGCCTTGAGCGCGTTCACGGCCTTCGTGTGAGCCTCGGGCGAGCGAGCGGTCGCGGAAGCCTCCTTGAGGAGCCGCGCCGCGTCGATCGACTTCTGCTTCCTCGCCGTGTCGTCCTTCGACTTCGTCTTGGCCTCGGCGTCCTTGTTGACCCACGAGTCGCCCTCGCGCACGAAGCCGAGCGCCTTCCGCGCCTCGGCGTTGTTCGGGTCGATCTCGATCACGCGCTCGAAGTGAGAGCGAGCCTCCTTGGACAGGCGGTTCTCGGCGCACCACTTCGCGAGCTCGAGGTGCGAGGCCACGTCGTCCGACGGGAGCTGCATGACCTTCTCGTCGTAGCGCTCGCGCGGCGTCGGGCAGGTCTCGATCCTCGTCACGTCCGACATGTCGATCTTGGTCTTCACGCCCGCGTCGGTCGTCACGACGAGGCTCTGCGCGAGCTTGTCGCTCACCCGGCCTTCGATGACTTGCCCGTTCTTCAAGTGCACCTTGTCGGCGAAAACCGGGCTCGCCGAGAGGGCGACGACCGCGGCGGAGATCGCGAGGCGGAGCTTGGTCACGGTGTTCCTCCAGGTGCTTACGCTCGGGGCGCCTTCTTGGATATGGCTTTCGGCTCCCCGATCACGGAGAGATACGTTCGCGGGCCGGCCGGGTTCCCGTTTTCTTCCCCAGCTCTCGTTCTCAAGGTGAGTTATACGGATCCCGGACGTTCTGTGCACGGACCATCGGCGCTCCTCTCAGGAACCGCCGGCGCGTTTCTTTGTGATGAGAGATGACGATGCGAGATGACCGCGAGAAAGCCGCTCGCTAACTGGCTTTCTCGCACTATTTTGCGGAAGGCGGCCGCTTCGAAGGCGCGGGGAGGAAGTTCGCGACGATCCGCCGCATCGCGTCGACGTCCTGGTGCCTCGCCGCCGGGTCCTTCTCGAGCGAGCACATGATCGCCGCGGCGAGATCGGCGGGAAGGCTCGGGAGGAGCGTCGCGACGTGCGGCGGCGTCGCCTGCGCGTGCTGGGTCAGGTAGCCGAGCGGCGTCGTCGACTCGAAGGGCGGCCGCCCCGCGAGCATTTCGTAGAGGAGGAGCCCGATCGCGTACTGATCCGCGGCCGGCCCGACCTCCTTTCCGAGCGCCTGCTCGGGCGAGCTGTAGCGAGGCGTCCCCAGGTAAGCGCCGGCGCGCGTCGCGCTCGTTCCGTGGAAGACCTTCGCGATCCCGAAGTCGAGCACCTTCGGGTTGTCGCCCTTCTCGATCAGGATGTTCTCGGGCTTCAGGTCGCGGTGCACGATCTTCGCCCTGTGAGCGCACGCGAGCCCCGCGAGGACGCCCGCCCCGATCTTCGCGGCCTGCCCAAGCGGGAGCGGGCCCTTCTCCTTCATGAGCTTCCTGAGAGAGACGCCGTTCACGAACTCGAGCGCCATGTAGAGGAGGCCGTCGGGAGTCCGGCCGCAGTCGTAGACCTCGATGAGGTTCGGGTGCTTGAGCGCCGCGACCGCGCGGCCCTCTTCCAGGAAGCGCTCGGAGACGTCCTCGTCGCCGCCCGAGAACGGCTTCAGCACCTTGAGCGCCGCGGTGCGCTTGAGGAACGTGTGCTCCGCCTTGTAGACCCACGCGAAGCCGCCTTCTCCGAGCGACGAGAGGAGCCGGTAGCGGTCGATCTCCGTCCCCGCCGCGAGCGCTCCTCCCATGCGGGCGAAGCTGCCCATGGCGACCGTGCGTCCGTCGTCGGGCGCCGGCGCGTTGGCCGGACCCTTCGCGAGGCCCCGCAGCAGCGAGTCGAGGTCCGCGGGAGCGAAGGGCGAGCCCCGGAGGCGCCCGAGCGCGACGGAGGCGTCCTCGAGCCGGCCGAGCGCTCGTAGGCAGTCGGCGTGGCGAAGGATCCTGGGAGCCGAGCTCGCATCGACGACGGCCTGGTCGCCGAGCGTCTCCGCGTAAGCGAGCACGGCGTCCTTGTGCCTGCCGGCGGCCGCGTGCACGTCTCCCAGGAGAGCGGACGCGCGCGATCTGTCGGACGAGCCCTCGGAGACCGCAGAGAGCACGCGCACGGCCTCGCCGTCCTTCTTCGCCGCGATCAGGATCTCGGCCGCGCGGATCGGGTTCCCGGAGCGCTCGTGGGCGCGCGCTTCTCTCTCTCGGTCGCCGACCTCGTGCCACGCGAGAGCGGCCTCGCGCCACGCGAACGCCTTCTCGTAGAGAGGCGCCGCCTTCGCGAAGTCGCTCGCGCGCGAGTGGAGGTCGGCCGCGAGCGCGGAGTCGCCGCTCGCCTCGATGCAGCGAGCGGCCGCGGCGAGCTCTCCCGCCTGCTCGTAGATGCCCGCGGCCCTCTCGAAGTCGCGGACCTTCTCGAGCTCCTGCGCCGCCTCGAGCACGCGTCCCTGCACGAGGAATCCTTCGGCGAGGGCGCGGGAGACGTGCTCCTTCTTCCCCGCCGCCTCGAACAGGTCGACGGCGCGGACGAAGTCCTTCCCCTGCATGGCGACGCGAGCCGCGTCTTCCCTGGCACCGCCTCGCTCGTAGAGGTCGGCGGCGCGCGCGAGGTCGCCGGCGGTCTCGTAGTGCTTCGCCGCGAGGAGGGGCTTCTGCGCCCTCTCGTAGAGATCGGCCGTCCTGAGAGTCACCTCGCGGCGCTGCTCCGCCGTCTGGAGCTTGAGCGTCCGCTCGTCGCCGAAGGCCTGCGCGAGCTCGTCGGCCGCCTCCTTCAGCCGGCCCGCTTGCTCGAGGACGAGCGACGCCTTCTCGGGCTTCCTCGCCTTGCGATAAGCGTCGACGGCGCGGTCGAACATGCGAGCCGACGTGAAGAGCGCGGCGGCCTCGCTGACCTGGCCGCTCTCGAGCGCGGCCTTGGCCGCGCGGTCGTGCGCGCCGCCCGCGACGTAGGCGTCGATCGCGCGCTGGTGGTCCCTCGCGCGCTCGTAGGCCTGAGCGGCGGCGAGCGGGAGGCACGCGCTCATGAAGTCGTCTCCCGCGGGGCCCGCGAAGCCGGCCTCGAGCCGGAGGTTCGCGGCCGCCTCGTACTCTCCCAGGTCTCTCAGGGCATCGGCGGCCCGCATCGGGTCGCTCTTCCTGTAGAGAAGCCAGTGCCAGCGCCTCATGAACCGGACGAGGAGCGAGCGCGCCGGCGCGTTCGCGGGAGCCTTCGCCGCGACGTAGCCGTTCAGCACGCGGAGCGCCCCGAGCGCGACGAGCGCGAGCGTCGCGATCGGCGCCCAGAGCCTCACGTACTTCGCCGCGAGGATCCTCTGTCCCGCGTCGAGCTGCTCCGTGACCGGTCGCCACGCGAGGACCTGATCCACGTAGACGAAGAGCGCCACGAGCCCTCCGCCGAGGAGGACGGGGAGGAACGCCTTGCCCCACGGGACGCGCACGTCGCGCGGGAGAGAGACGGCCGCG
>JACQDU010000493.1 GCA_016200955.1 bacterium | reverse complement strand
GTGCGAGCTGGGAGAGCTCGTGCTCGATGTCGAAGACCTCGGCGATCTTCGCGCCGTCGATCGTCGCGAGGCGGTCGCCCTTCCTGACGCCGGCGCTCGCCGCGGGGCCCGACTGGTCCACGTCGCTCACCTGGACTCCCGTGAGGGACGGCTCGCTCGCGGTGATCACGGAGAGGCCGAGCCACGGCGCCTTGGGCGGCTTACCTGCCTTGAGGTCGTCGAGCTCGACCGTGATCTGGTCGATCGGCACGGCGACGCCGAGCCACCTCTTGGGAGAGATCGCCTCGACGACGATCCCGACGACCTTCCCGTCGAGGTCGATGAGCGGCCCGCCGAAGTTCCCCGGGTTCACGGCCGCGTCCGTCTCGATCGCGTAGCCCTTGTAGATGTCGGGGTCGCGCACGCGCCCGATCGCGCTCACGACTCCGAGCGAGAAGGCCGGCACGCCGTCGGTCTGCAAGCTCTCGAAGCTGTTCCCGACGGTCGCGACGATCCTGCCGCGCTTGAGCTCGCTCGACTTCCCGAGGGGGAGGACGGGGAGCTTCCCGCCGAGCATCTTCGCGACGGCCCGGGGATCGTCGAGCTTCAGGAGAGCGACCCGGTTCCTCGTGTCCTGGGAGACGACCTTGGCCTTGGCCTTGTGGCCTCCCTGGAAGGTCACGTCGACCTTCGTCGCGCCCTCGACGAGCGTCGTGCATGTGAGGATGTATCCCTCGTCGTCGATCACGAAGCCCGCTCCGCCGCACTGGCCATCGAGCTGCTCGTTGAGCGTGGGTCTTCGCGTGAGCCTTCCCTTGAGCGCCTTGTCGCGAAGGCTCTCTCCGAGCCCGACGACCGCGGCTCCGGCTTCCTTCGCGAGCTTCTCCGTCTTCCCCTGGAGCGGCGGCAGCTCGTCGTCCGCGCGCACCGTGCGCGGCGTCACGGCGAACCCGACGACTCCGAGCGACAGGACGACGGCGGCAACCGGAGCGAGCTTCATGCGAGACCTCCACGACGCCCGCCCATCGGGCGAGCGGTCTTCGAGGATGGCTTCTTCAGGGACCGCGCCATTTTAGCGTCCCGCCGGCCACTTACGAGGGCTCTCGGTCGCTGGCTATCGTTACGCGGCAGCGGAAGTTGTGTTTGCTCTGGGGGGCTGACGCCTGCTGGAGAAGACGAAACCACGAAGACACGAAGACACGAAGCCCGAACCACTCGAGGGGAGCGTGACATCCGGTCGGCGACGTCCGCCTCGATGTCCAGGGCATCAGGCTCGATGTCGGCGACGTCACGCTCGATGTCACGGACGTCCAGCTCGATGTCGGCGGCATCACCCTCGATGTCCGGGGCGTCCGGCTCGATGTGAGCGGCGCCCTTCGCGATGTCCGGGACGCCCGGGACGTTGCGCGACTCACGGGCCCGTGCGACAAGGGAGAGCCGCCGGAGGCCAGCATGCACTCGCTCCGCCGCCTCGCTCTCGGCACGATCGCGGGCGCCGCGCTCCTCTCGCTCGCGGGCTGCCTCGAATACGACGAGGTCCTCACGCTCGCGAAGGACGGCTCCGGGCAGCTCACCTTGGACCTCACGGTGGACATGACGTTCTACTTCGAGAAGGTCCGGCCTCTCCTCCCGGTGATCCAGAGCGAGGACTCCGAGGAGACGAAGCCCTTCACGAAGGAAGAAATCCAGAAGGACTGCGAGGCCAAGGGAGTCAAGGTCAAGACGTGCGAGGTCTCCGATCTCGGGAAGAACCGGACTCGCCTCAAGCTCGCGCTCGACTTCAAGGACCTCGAGTCGCTGCGCTCGATCCGCCGCTTCTCCGACCGCGAGCTCGAGTTCGAGGAGAACGGCGACGACCTCGAGGTCTCCTACAAGGTGGACCCGAGGAGCGCGCTCGCCGCGAAGGGCTTCGACATGAGCGCGGACGTGGCGAAGACTCCCGACGAGAAGAAGATCGCCGAGGCGATCGAGGAAGCGCGCAACGCCTCGCGCGCCCGCTTCGCGCTCAAGCTCCCGGGGAAGGTCACGAAGACGAACGCGACCTCCCAGCCCGACGGCTCCGTTCGCCGGGTCGTGGACCGGACCGACAAGAAGGCCCTCGCCGCTCTCGCGAAGGAACCGCTCTCGATCACGGCGTCTTTCCCGAAGAAGGACGCCGCCTTCATGGAGAAGGAGAAGGAGCGGAAGAAGCTCGCGCAGGAGAAGGCCGAGGCCGACAAGCAGAAGCCCGAGAAGACGGACGGCGAGTGAGCGAAGCGAACAACGAGCGAGGCCGAAGGCCTCGCTCACCCTGCGTGGAGCGCAAGTAAGCACGTGGACTCCGAGCTGCGAGCTCTCGTCCGCAAGCTCTCGCTCGACCCCGAGGACAGAGCCTCCGGCTCGCAGCTCGCCCGGCTCGTCGAACGCCTCGAGCCCTCTCGCGAGAGCGCGCCTCGCGTTCCCGCCGAGCTCGTGGGGAGCGCCGCTCTCGTCGTCCGCCGCTCGAAGCCGCGCGTCGCGTTCGCCTGGCGGCCTTTCATGGACGCCGCGATCGGGAGAGTCGGCCTCGTCCGCGCTCTCTCGCAGGACGGCTTGACCGCCGAGCTCTTCGTGCCGGGCGTCGGCCGCTTCCACGCGGGAGCCGGGAGTCTCTTCCCGATCCCCGACGTTTCGGCCGAGCGCTCCGGCGAGAGCGAGGAGAGAGACACGCCGCGAGAGAGCGAGTTCGAGCCGCGTTCGATCGCGGACCTCCGCCGTCTCGCCGCGATCGAGCACGAGGACGTCCAAGGAGAGCTCGGCGCCGACGGCTTCACGGAGACCCAGCGCTGGCTCATGGACTCCGTGCTCGCGCCTTCCGGCATCGACGCGACGCTCGGAGAGCACGCGGCCCGCGCCGGCTTCGTCCGGGAGAACAACCGCGGCGTGCGAGACGCGTGCGCCGTCCTCTACGAGCTCTCCGCGCAGAACCCTCGCGTGCGCTACCCTCTCGTCAGGCTCGATGCCCCTGCCCTCTTGCCCGGAGCGGTCGCGCCCGGCTCTCTCGACACGGGAGCCTGGTCGCTCGCCGATCTCGCCGTCGCTTCCGTCCCCCGCGGGCTCCGCAAAGGAGACCTCCTCCCCTGGGCCTTGCTCCAGGGAGCCCGCGTCGGGGGAGCGGGCGTCTCGCCGCCGCACGAGGCGACGGAGGTCGCCGACGCTCTCGTGAAGCTGCTCGAGAGCCCGCGCGCCGACCTCGACGACGTGCTCGCCTTCCTCCCCGGCCCCGACTTCACAGGCGGCGGCGAAGTCTCCGACGAGGCCGCGATCCGTTCGCTCTACGAGACGGGGAGAGGCACGCTCCGCCTCCGCGCCTCGATCGAGCTCGTTCTCCCGTCGCGGATCGTGATCTCGACGCCGTTCTTCGAGGAAGCGCACGAAGCCTTCCGCGTCACGGTCGACGCCGCCGTCCGCGCCGGCCTCGACGGCATCGCCGCCTTCCGCGAGAACCTCTGGGAGCGTCCCTTCTTCGAGGTCGAGATCGAGCGCGGCGTCGATCTCCTCGCCGTCAAGAAGTCGCTCGAGCGCCTCCTCTTTCTCGAGCAAGACGCTCGCTTCGAGCTCCCCATGCCGCTCGTCCCGTGGCTTCGTTTCTTCCTGGAAGAAAAGCTGCGCGTGATCCAGGAATTCGGCCTGGTCAAGCGGTCGCTCGTCGCGCTGCGAGCAAACCTGAACGACAGCGAGAGACGAACGAGGATCGTGTGAGCCGCGGACACGTCGAGCACCAGGGGCCGCTCACCCGGCGCTCGAGCGGAGGTCCTCGATCTTTCTCCCCGTGAGAACGGACTCGGGCCGCTCGGAGGTGACGTCGCTCCCCGGCTTCGCGTCCTCGTCCCGGACCTTCTTGAGGAGCCAGTTCTTCTCTCCCGGCTCCTTCCCGAGACGGACGAGCACGAACCGTCCCTCGAGCTTCTTCGCGGAGACGGTGAAGTCGAGCTTCCCCGCTCCGAGGGCCTCCGCGGCGTTGCGCGCGTGCGCGCGGCCGGGAGTCGGCGTCCACTTCCACGTCCCCTTGTCCCAGACGATCACCTCGCCCGCGCCGTATTCCTTCCCCGGGATCACGCCCTCGAAGTCGGCGTAGTCGAGCGGGTGGTCCTCGACGCGGACCGCGAGTCGCTTCGCCCCGGGATCGAGAGAAGGACCCTTGGGCACGGCCCACGAGACGAGCGCTCCCGAGAGCTCGAGGCGAAGGTCGTAGTGGAGCCTCCGCGCCCGGTGCTTCTGGACGACGAAGATGCCGTCCCGCGCCTTCTTCGCGCGCTTCTTGCCCGCGGGCTCGGGCGTCCTCTCGAAGTCGCGTTTCTTCCTGTACTCGGAGAGCGTCACGTCCGCTCCTCTCTCGAGCTCTCGTGAGAGAGACCGTCACGGCCGGAGCGCACCGGCGGGTGCCGCCGGGTCCGGGCCCGGGACCGATCATGCCCGGGCGAGCCACGCGGCGCGAGCGAGCCGGGTGCTGGCGCCGGCCCCGAGCGCTCGCGAGAATCGGGACGAGGTCAACGTGCCGCAGATTCTTCCCGCCGGTTCGCTGGTCGGCGGCTTCAGGATCCTCGAGGTCCTCGGCCGCGGAGGCATGGGAGTCGTCTACCGCGCCGAGGATCCGCGCGGGGGCACGGTCGCGATCAAGGTCGTCTCCCCCGAGCTCGCGAACGACGCGAGCTTCATGAGCCGCTTCCGCCGCGAGGGGCGCGCGCAGTCCGCGATCCGCCACCCGAACGTCACCGCTCTCCTCGACACGGGCGAGGAGAACGGGTTCGCGTGGCTCGCGCTCGAGCACGTCTCGGGAGGCACGCTCAAGGAGAAGCTCGACAGGAAGGGCGCCCTCCCGTGGGTCGAGGCCGCCGCGATCGGGGCCGGGATCGCGCGCGGTCTCGCCTGCGTGCACGAAGCCGGCCTCGTCCACCGCGACCTCAAGCCCGAGAACGTCCTCCTCGATGCGAGGGGCAACCCCAAGCTCGCCGACTTCGGGCTCGTCGGCGGGACGACCTCGACGCTCGCGGTCACGAGAGCTCTCACGAGGACGGGCGAGCTCGGCGGCACGCTCGAGTACATGCCGCCCGAGGGCGCCGACGGGCTCGGGAAGACCACGCCTCTCTCGGACCTCTACAGCCTGGGAGCGCTCGTCCACGCGCTC
>JACQDU010000492.1 GCA_016200955.1 bacterium | reverse complement strand
CTCGAGCGAGCCGACGCCGGATGCGACCTCCGAGCTCCTGCCGCTCCGTGCGCCGGCGCGGAAGACCGTTGCCGCTCCTCCTCCGAAGGAGTCGCGCCGCGAGGACCCGCCCAAGGCGGCTCCCGTCGAGCCGCGGAAGGCCGTGGAGCCGGCCCCTTCCCGTCAGCCCGAGCCCGAGGCGGCGGTCACCTTGCCCGAGCCGGAGACTCTCGCGACGACTCCCGCCGAGCAAGCCCCGCCGAAGGACCCCAGGGAGATGCCGCCTCTCTCTCCCGAGAAGCCGGCCGCGACTCCTCCCGCCGAGGAGAAGACGCCGGACAAGGAGGCCGATCTCAGGAAGGCCAGGGCCGATCTCCAGGACGCCCAGAAGCGCGACGACCGGCCCGCGATCGAGAAGACCGCGAAGCGGGTCCTCGAGCTCGCGCCGAAGACGGAGAAGCACGCTCGCGCGAGCGCTCACGCGGCGCTCGGCCGGAACGAGGTCCTCGCCGGCCACACGAAGAACGCCGAGGCCCAGTTCACCGACGCGCTCGCGCTCGAGCCCGAGCTGCCGCTCGCGCTGTTCGGGTCGTTCTGCGGGGCGCTCATCCTGGACGACCCGACGCTCGCGGAGACGAGAAGGAAGGCGCTCAAGGAGCACGCCCCGGACTCCCCGCTCTTCCAGAACGCCCGGGAGCTCGCGCTCTTCGCCGAGGGCGGTCGCGGCTCGCGCGCGGTCTTTGGCGCGATCGAGTCGGGACAGGTCGCGGACCCGGGTCTCTCGAAGGCCGTCGTCGCCGCCCTGAAGCGACGGCGGAAGTAGGCGAGCTCTCTTGCCCGAAGACCCGGCGGTCCTGATCCAGCTCGCGCAGCTCAACGAGAGCAAGAAAGACTGGGGCGCCGCGCTCGACTGCCTCGAGCGCGCGGCCGCGGCAGGCGGGGCTTCCGTGCTCCCGCGCGTCGCCGAGGCGGCCGCGCGGATCGCCTCCGCGGCCTCGCCCCGCCACAAGGAGCGGGCGAGCGCGCTCGCGAAGGGGATCGTGCCCGAGCGTCCTCCCGCGAGCGCCGCGACGCCGGGCCCGCCGCACCCCTCGACGCGGAAGCTCAGGAACGTCGCTCCTCCGCCCGTCTTCACGAAGCCCGCGCCTCCGCCCGAGCCCGAGAAGCCGCAGGAGATCTCGAGCCGCGAGCTCGAGGCGGCGCGCGAGCTCCTCGTGACGCCCGACGTCGTGCGCGCGCTCCGGGACGCTCTCGGCGGCGTCGCGCGGCCGGAGGCGCCCGCGGCGCTCCCGGTGGAGAGCGTGCTCTCGCGGCTCCTCTCGTGCGAGCTCGACCTGGCGCCGGTCATCGACCTTTCGCTCGACCTCGTCCTCGAGGCGACGGGAGCGGCGCGCGGGTTCATGCTCGTCAAAGACGAGAAGGGGAGGCTCGAGATCTCGCGAGGGCGCGGCCTCGGGCGAGCCGACCTGCCGGTCGAGCTCTCGACGTCGATCCTGACCGAGGCCGAACGCACCCGGGAGCCCGTCTTCGTGGGAGACGCGGCCTCGGACTCCCAGTTCTCGGAGCGCCAGAGCGTGATCCGCCTCGGCCTCCGCTCGGTCGCGTGCGTGCCGATCAACGACCCCTCGTCGAACGAGCTCCTGGGAGTCGTCTACGTGGACGACCCGCGCACGAGCGACCGCTTCGGCCCTCGCTCGCGCGACCTCCTGCGAGCGCTCGCGCGCGCGGTCGCGACTCCTCTCAGGAACGCGCGGCGGTTCGAGGCGCAGAAGTCCGCGCTCTCGCGCGCGAGCGCGGGCGCCGGCGCTCCCGCGAAGGGAGAAGCGCGGATCGTCGGGCGCTCGAAGGCCGCGAAGGAGCTCATGGAGCGCCTGACCGCCGTCGCGCGCGAGGACGTGCCCGTCCTCCTCGAGGGAGAGAGCGGCACGGGGAAGGAGCTCGGACGGGCTCTTCGTGCGCGCGCAGGGAGGGACGGTCTTCCTGGACGAGATCGGCGAGCTTCCGGTCGAGGCGCAGGCCAAGCTCCTCCGCGTCCTCCAGGAGCGCGAGGTCCGGCCGCTCGGAGGCGAGAAGCTCGTGAAGATCGACGCGCGCGTCGTCGCGGCGACGAACCGCGACCTCGCGGAGATGGCGCGCGACGGCCACTTCCGCGAAGACCTCCTCTACCGGCTCCGCGTCCTCACGGTGCGCATGCCGCCCCTTCGCGAGAGGAGCGAGGACATCCCTCTCATCGCCGAGCACGTCCTCGAGCGGATCTCGGAGGAGCGCGGGGAGCCGGCGCCGCCGCTCTCGCGCGCGGCCCTCGCAAAGCTCGCGGCGAGGCCGTGGCGAGGGAACGTGCGCGAGCTCGAGAACGTCCTCTGGCGCGTCGCGCTCGCGGGGGAAGCGGCTATCGACGAGCCCGTCGCGGGCACGAGCGAGGAGGAAGAGGGCGCGCTCCGGGTGAAGATCGACCTCTCGGGCGAGCCGCTCCCGCTGGACGAGGCGCGCGTCGCGCTCGACCGGGCTTACATAAGGCTCGTCGTCGAGAGAAACCAGGGGAACATTGCGGCGGCCGCTCGCGCGCTCGGCGTCGCGCGCCCGGCTCTCTCCCGGATCCTGAAGCGGATCGGTCTCAGGGAGTAGCCGTCACCCTCGGGGAACGCCGCCGTGATCGGCCGATCACGCCCGTCTCGACGTAAGTGCCGTGAGAAAGCCACTTGGCTCGCGGCACGCTCTCTGCTCCCTCTCATTCCGTCAACGCTGGCCGCCGGAAGCTTCGGGAGCCCGAAGGGCCCAGCGACGAAGGAGAGAGAGTCATGGTGAGCATGCGGAACGTCGCCACGAAGCTTTTCCTGAGCCTCGCGATCGTCTTCTCGCCCTGCTACCTGCCGTCGAGCGCGCGCGCCGACGACGACAAGGGCGACCGGAAGGCCGACCGGAAGGACCGCCACGAGGATCGCAAGGACATCCGCGAGGACAAGAAGGACCTCCGGAAGGACCGCGAGGAGCTCGAGGAGGACAAGGAGAAGGGCGACAAGGAGGCCGCCAAGGCCGAGCGCAAGGACATCCGCGCCGACAAGAAGGACCTGAAGAAGGACGAGCGAGACCTCCACAAGGACCGCAAGGACCGCCGCGAAGACCGCCGCGAAGAGGAGCGCAAGGAAGAGAAGAAAGAGGAGTGCAAGGAGAAGCACCACCACAAGCACCACCACAAGCACCACCACAAGGGCAAGGGCGGCGGCACCGCCAAGTAAACCGTCGATCGGCCGCGAGCCGGTCGCGAGAGACGAGACTTCGAGCAAGTCTTCGGACGAGGCGGCGGGAGCTCGATCGAGCTTCCCGCCTCCGTCTCTTTCCTTGGCTACTCAGGCACGGCTCGCCGACGTTCGTTCGTGTAGAGTCGGGACGAGAGATGGACGAGGCGAGGGTCGGGAGAGGCGGTCTTCCCGGGCGCATGGCGGCGGCGCTCTTCGCGAGCGTGCTCGCCCTCCTCCTCGTGCACGCCGCTCTCCCCGGCCTCGGCGGAGAGCGCTTCCTCGTCCTCGCGCGGGCGATCGTGCGCGACGGGACGGTGATCCTGGGAGAGCGCCCCGGGCTCCCCGGCTCTCCCTGGGTCTACGGGAACGACGAGCTCGTCTGGGAAGGGCACGTCGTCCTGAACACGAACCCCGGATACTCGTTCCTCCTCGTGCCGGGAGAGGTCCTGGCATGTGCGCTAAGGAAGGGAGAGAGCCGCTTCGAGATGCTCCTCGCGCTCGCCGCGCTCCCATTGCCGCTGGCGGCGCTCGCGGTGGTGGCGCTCGCGGACCTCGCGGCGCGCACGACGGGGAAGGTCTCGTCGGGCCTCCTCGCGGGAGCGATCTTCCTGTTCGGGACGCCCCAGGGCGTCCTCTCCTGCTGCCTGAACCAGAACTCGACCCTCTGCGCGCTCCTCGTCCTCTCGCTCGCCTCGGCCGTCTTTCCGAGAGGAAACGTCCTCGCGCGCGCCGCTCTCGCGGGCGCGCTCGCGGGCACCGCCTTCCTCGTCGACGTGAGCGCCGTCTTCTTCGCCGCCCTCGTCGCCGCTCACGTCGCGCGAAGCTCGGGCGTGCGAGCGCTCGCGGCCTTCGGAGCCGGCTTCGCCCTCCTCGCGGCCGTCATGCTTCCTTACGACGAGGCCTGCTTCGGGAGGCCGTTCGCTCTCCCGAACGCGGTCTTCGTCGAGGCGTGGAAGCTCAAGGGGCAGACCGTGGACGTTCCGCCCGGTCCTCACCTGCTCACGCCGAGCGGGGTCTTCTACGGCCTCCTCTCCTGGAGAGGAGGGCTCCTCTGCTTCTGCCCTTTCGTCGTCCCGGCGATCCACGCGGGGGCGCGGGCCGCGCGCGCGAGCTTCCCGCGGAAGGAGGACACGACGCTGCTCGCCCTCGCGCTCACGTGCGCGGCGGTGGGATACGGGATCGTCAACGCGAGCTGGCAGCACCTCGAGCTCGTCCAGAACACGATCTTCGGGCCGCGCTACCAGCTCTGGGGGCTCCCTCTCGCGGCGCTCCTGTTCGTGTCGGGGAAGCGCTCGTGCCTCTCGTGGGCCACGGCGGCGTGGTCGCTCGTCGTCTGCGCGAGCGGGCTCATGTATCCGCCGCCGATCCCCTCGGGCTGCGCCTGGCGCTTCTACCAGAGCGCCGTGCTCGTGCTCGTGTCGGGCCCGCGCTCGCCGCTCGCGTGCTCGCTCCCCTCGAGCGAGGTCTGGTACGGATACGACACGCGCGCGTCGACCGGGCTCGGGCTCGAGGTCCTGGCGATCGGCCTCGTCCTCCTCTGGGTGCGCGCGGGCTTCCGCGAGGCTGCGCGCGAGGCCGTCTCCAGCTAGAACACTTCCTGGGAGAAAGCCCTCTTGGCCTTCGGCGACGACGTGGTGCGGATCCTCTCGAAGCCACCGAGCGAGAGCGCCCCGGAAGCGCCCGAGGCGGCGCGCACCGAGGCCGCCGCGCGCGCGAGGCGAGGCGACTCGAGCCTCGTGAACGACCCTCTCGGCGAGGGGCCCGCGCGGGCGCTCGCCCTCTACCAGGAGGCGCTCGAGCTCGACCCGAGCTGCAAGCACGCCTACGAAGGGATCGCGCGCGTCGTGCTCAAGCGCGCCTCTCCCGACGAGAGGCCGGCGATCGACACGGCGATCCGCGCGCTCGACGTGGGGCAGAAGCGGCTCCCACAGGAGGGCTCGCTCAAGGAGCTCTCGAAGAAGCTGCGCGCGCTCATCCCTGCCGAGCCCGGGATCGGCGATCGCGACCTCACGCCCGTGCCCTCCGTGACGCCGTCGGGCCGCCAGATCGCGTCGAAGTCCTGGCGCGGGAAAGGACCCGGTCAGGGAGAGCAGCGGATCTGTCCTTACTGCAAGTCTCCGATCCCGGCCGGCTGGGCGAAGTGCAAGAGCTGCTCGCTCTCGGGCGAGATGCCGGTGCCGAAGCTGCCGGAGAGGAACGCGAGCCTGAAGCGCCCGAAGCAGCCCATGAGCCCCTTTCCGGATCCGGATGCGGGTCCGGGTCCGGATCCGGGTCCTCTCCGCGAGAAGAATTGGATTGTCAGTAGTACGGATCGGCGATCACGAAGCCCCGGGGCGGGCCGTCGGAGCGGTTCGCTAGAATCGGGCGAGGAGCGGCGAATGATCGAACGCCTCACGGGGAGCCTCCTCGCGAGAGGAGTCACGGACCTCGTCCTCGACGTGAACGGGATCGGCTACAAGGTCGAGGTCTCGATCCCGACCTCGGAGGCCCTCGCCGACCGCCCGCTCGGAGCGCGCGTGACGCTCCTCACTCACCTGCACCTGGTCGTCAACAACGACCCGGCGATCCGGCTGTTCGGGTTCGCGACGGAGGAGGAGCGGCGCCTCTTCCGGCTCCTCCTCCCGATCAAGGGAGTCGGGCCGCAGACGGCGCTCAGGATCCTCTCGTCCGCGCGCTCGAGCGCCGAGCTCGCGCGCACGATCGCGTCGGGAGATCCCAAGAAGATCAAGGCGAAGGGCGTGGGCCCGAAGATCGCCGAGCGCGTCGTCGTCGAGCTCCGCGGGAAGGTCGACGGCCTCTCCGCTCCCGGCCCTTCTCCCGGCGAGCGACCGCTCCCGAAGGAGGACGAGGCGGCGAGGGAGGCTTACGCGGCCTTCCGCGGCCTCGAGTTCGAGGAAGACGAGGCACGGAAGCTCGTCGCCACGGCCCGTCGCGCTCTCGGGCCCGACGCCGGGACCGAGGCTCTCATCCGGGAGGGGCTCAGGAGCACTCCTTGACGACGGTGGGAGGAGCGCGTCCGTGTTTGCGCTGCGTGGGCGACATTCGTCGCCCCCGCCCTCTAGATAAGCTAGCGGCTGTACTTCTTCCGGTAGAGCATGACGTCGTCCAGGAGCGCCTTCCAGCGATCGCCGGTGTCGCCGGTGTAGAGCTCGATGTCGTCGAACTTGTCGGCCTCGCGGACCGGGTTCTTCGAGGGATCCTTGTAGGTCTCGAGCTCCATGATCGGGATCGTGACGGTGATCCACTTGCCCGCGGGCTGCTTCCCGAGGTCGCGCTTGAAGAACTTCTGCTGGCTCTCGTTGTAGAGCTGGACGAGGACCGGGCTCTCCTGCTCGAGCCAGTAGGAGAACTGGAGCCGGAGGTCGGGCGTGGCGCTGAACCACTTCATGTAGCCGCGCGGGGCCTTCGCCGTCATGCCCCAGAACCGCGTGCTGTCGACCTCGAAGAGGAGGGAGAGGCCCCTGCCCCGGAAGGCGCACTCGGCCACGGTCGCGCCGAGGAAACCTTGCGTGCTTCCGTCGTCGAAGTCGGCCGAGTAGAGGAACTCGCGCTCCGGCATGAGAGCGAACGCCCAGGCGTTCTGCGCCGCGCCGTTCGCAGGCACGGGCTCGCTGGCCGACTGGCCGCGGGCGAGGACGACCTTCTCTCCCGCCGTCACGGAGCGGGGATCGTTCTTGGGCGGATTCCCGCGGCAGACCACGGTCCCTTCGTCGACGACGCAGACGGCTTGCTTCGCGTTCGTCTCGACGGAGAAGCGAGTCCCCGTGACCTCGATCTGGCCCGAGTGGGTGACGACGACGAACTTCTTGCCCTTTTCGAGCCTCTCGACCTCGCAGAAGAGCTTGCCTTCCCCGAGCCCGAGCACGGGACCCGAAGCCGCTCCGCGCACCTCGAGGTCGCCCTTCACGGCGACCTCGTAGGTCCCGCCCTCGAAGGAGAGGAACGAGCCGCCGCTTGCCGAGCGAAGCCGGTCGCCGACCTTGAGCGCGACCTTGCCGCTCGCTCGCGTGAGCGTCGTGGTCTTCTTGTTGCGCACGTGCGCGACCGATCCGCCTTGCTTGAGCTCGAGAGTGACCTCGGCCGCGTCGGTGGGGAGCGGGTCGTCCAGAGGAGACGCCTTCGAGTCGGCGACGACCTGCGTGCTCTGCTTGTTCGGCTCGAGCGGCACCGCCGGCGGAGTCAGCGGAGTCTTGGGGGTCTCGTCCGGCGGCGTCACGGAGGGAGTGTCGCGGCGGGGCTCCTCGGGAGCCTTCTCGGGTTCCTTGTTCGCGCCCGGATCTCTCTCGGGGGTCTCGCGGCGAGGAGGCTGGACGACGTCCTCCTTACCCTGGTGCTTCTCCGGCTCCTTCTCGGGATGCCTCGGCGGAGCGGGCGCGCGCGGCGCCTCGGGCGCCTGGTTCGCGACCTTCGCCGGCTCGCGCGAGGGCTCTTGCGTGTTGTCCCGAGAGAGGAAGAGCGAGAGGATGACCGTCGCCGCGACCGCGGCGGCGACGGCGAGCATCGTCCGCGCGACGAGAGCGGGCCTGGCGGCGACCGCGGCACGCCGGCGGCTCGAGTCCGATCGAACGGATGCAGCGCGCTTCGCGGGCCTCGGGCCCGCCCGCCGCGCCGCGCTCTTGGACGCGTCCGCCCCCGCCTTGAGCGCCTTCAGCGCGAGGATCGCATCGGGCCGGGCCGGTTCGAGCTGGCCGCTCGCCTGCTCGGCCGCGGAGTCCTCGATCGAGCCCACGTCCGCGCGGCAAGAAGCGCAACTCGCGACATGCTCGCGCGCCCGCTCGGACGGCCGACCCTCGCTCGCGAGCAGGGCCTCGGCGGCCGTGAGGCACCCGCGCCGCTCCGCCGCCGCCGAGCCCCAGAGCGACCGCACCTCGAGGAGACGCGTCAGCTCTCTCAGGGAGTCTACGTTTTCGCGGCACGGCTGGCACGAAGCCAGGTGCTGCTCGACGTGGCCGGCCTGCTCGTCCGAAAGGATCCCGTCGAGGTAATCGCCCAGGTCGAGGTACGCACCCTGACCGTCGCGCGAGGGCGCGTGAACCAGGTTCGTGGGGCCGGGGCATGCGCGATCCAACGTTCTCTCCCAACATCCCTAGCCGCCAGGACGTGCGTTTCGTGCGAGCCCGAAGATGTGCCCGCACGCCGGCCGTGCGCGTCTGCAAGACTCGCACTGCCCTGGGCTTGCCCACCGTAAGTCCATGAAGAAAGGCATGAAAGGATAGACTGCTGTTCTCCCAGAGGAGATGTCGGTGAGAGACGTTAGGTTACTGTTATGAGGTGACGGCCCGAGAGAAAAATCGAGGCGCGCGTGGGTTCGGTGGGGCTCCCCGGAAAGCGCCCGAATCCGAGGGCCTCGGGGGTCCCGGGCTAGAGTGGATGACGAGTGGAATCGTGCCCGGCGCCATCGAGTTTCCCGTACCCGGGCCCAGCGCCATCGAGTTTCCCGTACCCGGGCCTACCCTCTCACGCTCGAGCTGAACCCGAAGTCCGACCCCCCGCGACGGTCCTGCGCTTCCTGCGCGTCTCACGATTTCGGGGTGCGCCCCCGCAGTCCCCCCGCTGGCGCGCGGCGACCCGCGACGCGGGCCTGCGCTTCGGGCACTTGGGCAAACGGACCTCCTCGGTGGGCACGGTGCCCGCCCGGTTCCTCGCGCACCTCGAGCTGGCGTCGCTCACCTCCCAGCGTCCCGTAACGGTCTGCCACGCCCCATCGCGCGAGTGGGTCCGCACTTTGCGCCGCTCTCCGCAGGGGGTTGAACATGACCGCAACGAGAGAGACCCCGGCGCTCGCCCCGCGCGAGCGGTTCGTCGCCGAGGCTCCCTTCGATCCGGAGTATCCGAGGGCGCTCGCGATCTACTGCTCCGACGGCCGCTTCACCGACGCGGTCGAGGAGCTCCTCGAGAGGAGCGGCCACGAGCGGCTCGACACGCTCACGTTGCCCGGCGGCTCGGCCCTGCTCGACTTCTGGACGGCGAGCTGGTCCGAGCGCGAGGCCATGACGCACGCTCTCTCGTTCCTCGTCGAGAAGCACGGGATCGAGAGAGTCGTGCTCATCGCTCACGCGGGCTGCGGCTTCTACCGCGAGCACTTCCGGCACGAGCCGGCCTATCTCCTGCGCGAGCGGCAGGAGAGAGACCTGCGCCTCGCGGCGCGCCTCGTCCGCGAGGCTCACCCGGAGCTCGAGGTCGACCTCTACTTCGCCGAGCCCGTGAACGGTCGCGTCGCCTTCGAGCGCGTGCCGGTCGCGGGTTAGCGGCCGGTCCTCGGCCTCGGGAGCTCGTGCGGCAGGACGTTCTCGCCGAGCTCATCGATCGTGCCGTCGGGCCAGCGCACGGAGACCGTGCCGACCTCGCGGCCGGCCATCTTCGTGCGGCTCACGCTCGCGAGGACCGCATCCGTGCCCTGGATCTTGTCTCCGAGCGTGACGGACCAGACGTTCTTGGGCGCGCCGAACACGCCCTTCACGGCGTCCCACGTCCAGACCTGGAGCTGCGCCTTGGCGGCGACTCCGAGGACCGGGTCGGCGGAAGTCGCTTCAACGAGGGTCAGGAGCACGTCGCGCGGAGTCTCGCAGGACGCTTCGATCTCGAGCTCGGGCCGATCGGGCGGCGTGATCTCCCGGCCGCCGGCGTCGTCGGGCGAGACCTCCACGTGGTCGACGATCCTGTAGGAGTACTTCGAGCGAGGCGTGACGCTCCTGTCCTCGTAGGCCTTCGCCTCGGGAGAGAGCTCGGCGAGCTTCTCGAAGGCCCCGCCGCCGCTCGCGCGCCAGACCTCGTAACGAGAGACACGCACGTGCTCGTTCCCGGTCGCGTGCTCCCACGAGAGGGCGACCTTCCCGTGGCTCGCGATGACCTTGAGGCCCGTGGGCGGCTCGTGAGCCGAAGGGATCGGGCCGGGCTTCCGAGGGACCTCGACCACGAGGTTCGGCCGCCGGTGGCAGCACCAGTCCGGGAAGGCCGGGGCGGCGCGCTCGGGCGGATCGAGCTGGCGGCGGAACTCCCGCGCGTAGTCGGCGACCGGCGGAAGCTCGACCCTCGCGACGCTCATGTGAGCGTCGATCTGGGAGACCTGCTCCGAGAGCCGTGCGCTCTCGCCCACTCCCGCGGGCGGAGCCGCGAGCTGTCCGGCTCCCAGGAAGAGCCAGGCCAAGAAGATCCCGGCGGCCGCTTTCTCGAAGTGCAAGAAGACGAACCTGCGAGCGTCCATGACCCCTTCCCCCGTGAGGAGCCGGGCGCGGACGGCTCCACTCTTAGATACGGGACGGGCTCGTTTGGCAGCGCGAACTTCGGTTCGGTTAGAACCCGGGCTCGGGCCTCGCGTTGACACCCTTCGCCACCGATGGTATTCCTTCCGTCCTTGTCCGCGACTTTGTGAAAGAAATCACAGTGTCCGCGGAGCCCTTTCAAATCCTGAGTGAGCATTCGCCGAAGGCGAATGCGGTGGTGCAAGAACTCACTTGCGCCGCAAGGCGTTAGTGAGCTCTCGGGCCGCCGCAGCACGGCTCGTGCACGATCTTTCCCGACGAGCGAAAGGGCGAGCACCTCCTCCTCGCCGGAGCCGCCGGTCGCGAAGCGGCGCGAAGGCGAGAGGTGAACGCCCCGCACTCCCGCCGCGAGTGTGAACGCCGCCCCCGGAGCCGCAATGTACTTCGACTTTGCGAACGTCTTCATCTTCCTCGCGTTCGGGGCCTTCTTCGTCGTCCTGAACGTCTCGATCCTGAGCCGGCTGCTCCGGCCGACGGTCAAGGATCCGGCGAAGGAGACGACGTACGAGTGCGGCGAGCCCGCGGTCGGCTCGGGCTGGGTCCGGTTCGACATCCGCTTCTACACGGTCGCTCTCGTCTTCCTGATCTTCGACGTGGAGGTCGCCTTCCTCTATCCGTGGGCCGTCCTCTTCAAGGAAGCGAAGCGAGACGACCAGGCCGCTCACTTCGAGGTCCCCGTCGCGCGCCTCGCGGAAGCGAAGGACGACGAGGTCGCCGCCCTCATCGCGAAGATCAACGGCGGAGCGGGCTGGAGCCGGAAGACGTCCTTGCCCGGGACGCTCGTGCTCGACATGGATCGGGCGGCGCCGCTCACGCGCACGGCGATCCGGGAAGCGTTCAAGGAGTCGAAGGTCCTCTCCCTCGACGAGAACGGGTTCCTCGCCGAGGGAAAGCTCCGCGTCAAGGCGAGCGGGGCGAGCGACGTCCCGGTCGCGAACGAGGCATTCCACGAGATGGGGGCCGCGCCCGTCGTCGAGGCAACGAGCAACGAGGCGACCTCGTGGCTCCTCACGCTCGAGGAAGGGCGCGTCCGGTTGAAGGACGTGGAGGAGGCCGCGCAACGTTCGGGGCCCACGGCCCAGGTCACCGAGATCGAGTGGGTCGCCGGGCCGCCCTGGCGCTTCCCGTTCTTCCTGTTCGCGGAGATGCTCGTCTTCATAGGCATCCTCCTCGTCGGGTTCGTCTACATCTGGGTGAAGGGCGACCTCTCGTGGATCAAGACGACGGACAACCGCGCCGCCCAGGCCGCGGATGCC
>JACQDU010000545.1 GCA_016200955.1 bacterium | reverse complement strand
GAGCTTCACGGTCTGCACGTCGCGCGCGGGCTTCTTCGGGGGCTCGACCTTCGTGACGACCGGCTCCTCGGGCCTGGGCTGCTCGAGCTTGGGCTCGGGCTTGGGATCCGGCCACTTCTTGTCGGGGGCCAGCTCGAGCTTCTTCTCGCCGACCCTCACGACCTTGCCCGGCTCCAGCTTGAAGCGCCGGCCGTCGGTCATGTAAGCGAAGAGGTCGCCCGTTTCCTCGACGATGGTCGCGGCGAGGGTCGCGGCGCCGCTCTCCAGCTCGAGGCGGGCGTCGTTCCAGACGGTGACCGCGAGCACGCCGTCGTCCATGCGGGTCTGCGTGATCGACCGGCCGCCTCGCAGCGTCGCGTCCACGCGCGTGCACGTCACGTCGGCGGCGGCGGAGCCCGGGAGCGACTCGACCTTGACCTCTCCCTGGACGGAGGTCGCGACGAGCGTCCCGCCGCTCCTCACGTCGGCGCGAACCTCGGGCTTCACGAGGAGGCCCGCGCGCCCCTTGCTCTCCGGCGGGACGGAAACCGTGATCGATGCGGGAGAGAGGCGAACCGTCGCTTGCCCGTCCTTCACGGCGACCTCTCCCATGGGGACCGAGATCCCGAGCCTGCCGGAAGGCGAGGCGCGGAGGAAGCCGCGCGCGAGCCGGAACGGCAAGGGCGCGTCCTCCGGGTAGAGGACGAGCGTCGTGTGAGTCCCGAGCTCGAGCTCGGTCTGGTCGGTGAATGCGAGCGTCGCCGTCCCTTCCTCGGTCGCGACCTCGTCGCCCTTCTTGAGCTTGTAATTGGCCGCGTCCTTCGTGGCGACCGTGTAGCGCTGGCCCGACCGCGTGAGCTGGAGGTCGGCGTCCGCGCGCGTGATCGTCCCGAGGCCCGTGTCGGGGAGCGGATCGGGGCGGGGGCGGACTTCCTGCGGCCGGTCGTCTCTCGGGCGGTCGTCTCTCGGGCGGTCGTCTCTCGGCCGGTCGTCGGAGACGGTGATGCCCGTCAGGTAAGCCTTCTCTCCGTGGTCGAGGCGGATCCTCTTCCCGTTCGAGAGCTCGATCCAGACGGGGCCGGTGTTCGTGTGGTTCGCGGAGATGTAAGGAGGCCGCTCGCCGAGGGCGTTGGCGACATCGACCACGTCGTTCCGGTGGAGGACGAGCTTCCAGTCCTTGCCCGTGACCTCGCAGGTGCCGCCGACGCAGCGGATCTGCGTCCGGTCCTTCACGTGCTCGGCCTCGAGGATCGCGTCGCGCGCGTGCACCTTGCCCTCGGGGATCGCGATGACCACGTCTCCTCCCTCGACGCGAGCGATCCCTTCTCGCAGGACCGGCCCGCTCTCGGAGAAGATCACGTCGGCGTCGAGGCGAGCGAAGAGCTGAGCGTCGCCCGGGATCACGAGCGTCACGTTGCCGCTCGCTCCCGTGATGAGCTCGTCTCCTCCGCGCACGAGAGCGTTCGCGAGGCCCTTCGGGCCCGCGATCGTGTCGAGCTTGATCGTCTCGTCGCCTCGATGCACGAGGATGTCGTTCAGCTTCTTGACGACGATCCCGAGGGCTCCGCGCGCGGAGTCGGTCTCTCTCTCCGAGAGGTCCACGCGGAGGCCGTCCTCCGTCGCGCGCAGGCTCGCCGTGCGGTCGACGAAGCGCGGGCGGCCGGGTGCATCGACCACGACGTGCTTTCTGGTGACGATGAGAAGCTTGCCCTCGATCTTCGTCCCGTCCGGCAGCTCGAGGACCGTCTTCGCGTCGCCCGCGCGCGCGATCCCCGAGGACGACGCGACCGCGGCGAGGACGGAGACGAAGACGGCGATTCCCTGGGCGGCCCGGGTCCCACGCATATGGAGGATCAACATACAACTTCCGGATGACGAGCGCACGGGAGGAAACGCGAGAACCTTGCGCCTTCCTCACATCGTCGGATCTCCGACGACCTCCAGCTAACCTCCGCCGCTTCGCGGAGGAGGGACCGCTCCCTCGAGAGCAGCCTCGAGCTCCGAGGCGTAGGCGCCGAGCTTCGGGCGCTCGAGGTCGATGAGCTTCTGGGCGGAGACGCGGTAGCTCGGAGCGTCGGCGGGCTGGAGCGCGCACGCGCGGAGGAGGTGGTCGCGCGCGAGCTCGAAGTCGCGGCGGCTCCCGGTCTCGGCCGTCTTGTGCAGGTAGTAGTGGCCCGCGGCGAGGTGGAGGTTCGGGTAAGTCGGCCCGAGAGTGAAGGCGAGGACGAGGCGCGCCTCGCCTTCTCGCCTGAGCTCGACGGCTCGCATGCTCCGGTCCGCGCGAGCGCCGGTCGCGACGGGAGCGACGTCGAGCGCGTGCGCGGCCTCGAGGAGCTTGAGCGCGAGCGTGCCCTGGGCGCTCGCGCGGGCGGGAGAGAGGCGGGCCGCCGAGCGAGCGGCTTCCACGGCCTCGAGCCGGAGCGGAAGGGCCTCCGAGGACGAGGCGAGGTCCGCCGCGGTCGCGAGGAAGCGCGCCCGTCTCGCTTCCACGGCGCAGTCGTCGGGAGCGAGCGCGAGGACGTCCTTCGCGCGGTAGGCGGCCTCGCGCACGACCTTCTGGTCCACGCGCGTCTCGTCTTTCAGGAAGCTTGCCTCGAGCGCGGAGATCTCGTCCAGGCGCGCGGCGACGACGGCCTCCTTGAGACAGAGCATGGTCAGGATCGCGAGCGCGATCGCCGAGACCACGTGGAGAGCGCGCAGCTTTTCTTTCCCGAAGGACGCGCCATCTTCCGGACGATCGTCGTGACGCGCGCAGCCCCACGCGATCCCGAGCGTCGCGGCGAAGACTCCCGCGATCGCCGGCAGCTCGAGACCGAAGTCCACGAACGCGTGGACGAGCGCCGCGAGCGCGCCCCCGAGCGCGCCCGCCGCGAGCG
>JACQDU010000503.1 GCA_016200955.1 bacterium | reverse complement strand
CGGGGAAGAAGATCGTCGAGCTCCGCGCGCGCGGCGCCTCGAAGGACGCGGCCCTCGGGAAGCTCCGGGCCACGGTCGCGCCGGACGCGCTCGTCATCGCGGTGGGGGACGACACGACCGACGAGGACCTCTTCCGCGCGGCGCTGCTCGCCTCCGGCCTCGCGGTGCGCGTGGGAGAAGGGCCGAGCGTCGCCCCCGAGCGGCTCGCGGGGCCGGAAGACGTCGCGCGCTTCCTCGAAGGACTCGCTACGAAAGGGTGAGGCCGCCCCTGTCGAGTCAAGGCTTCCCGGAGAGACCTTCGTGCCTTCGTGTCCTCGTGGTTCGTCTTTCTCCGAGACGCGTGGGCCGCGGCGAGGCTACTCGAAGTCGTCGTAGTCCTCTTCGTGCTCGTCGTCTCCCCCGCCGCCGGCCTTCGCCTTCTTCTTGGGCTTCGGCGCCTCTCCCACGAGAGCGTCGGTCGTGAGGAGGAGCGTGGCGATCGATGCCGCGTGCTCGAGCGCGGTGCGAGCGACCTTCGTCGGGTCGAGGACGCCCTCCAAGACGAGGTCGCCGTACTCGAGCGAGAGAGCGTTGAAGCCGAAGCCCGTCGCCTGGGAGCCGAGGACTCGCTCGACGACGATCGAACCGTTCACGCCCGCGTTCTTCGCGATCTGGCGGATCGGCGACTCGAGCGCGCGCCGGACGATCTCGGCGCCGACCTGCTCGTCGTGCTCGAGCTTCTTCGCCAGGGGGACGATCGCTCGCGAGGCCCGGAGGAGCCCGACGCCGCCGCCCGGGAGGACGCCTTCCTCGACGGCGGCGCGCGTCGCGTGGACGGCGTCCTCGACGCGGGCCTTCTTCTCCTTCATCTCCGCCTCGGTCGAGGCACCGACGAGGACGCGCGCGACGCCGCCCGCGAGCTTCGAGAGCCTCTCGTCGAGCTTTTCCTTGTCGTAAGACGACGTCGTCTGGGCGATCTCGGCCTTGATCTCGCCGATCCGCGCCTGGATGTCCTTCTGCTTGCCTGCGCCCTCGATGATCGTCGTCTCCTCCTTCTTCACGCGCACCTGCTTCGCGCGGCCGAGATCCGAGACCTTCATCTTCTCGAGCTTGAGGCCGACCTCCTCGGCGCAGACCTTCCCGCCCGTGAGGATCGCGAGGTCCTGGAGCATGGACTTCCGCTTGTCGCCGAAGCCGGGCGACTTGACGGCGCACACCTTGAGGGCCCCGCGCATCTTGTTGACGACCAGCACCGCGAGCGCCTCTCCCTCGACCTCCTCGGCGACGACGAGGAGCGGGCGCGACTCCTTGAGCACGGCCTCGAGCACGGGCACGAGGTCCTTCGCGGACGAGATCTTCCCGTCCACGATCAGGATCGACGCGTTCTCGAGGACGCAGGTCATCTCGACGGGATCGGTGACGAAGTAAGGAGAGAGGTAGCCCTTGTCGAACTGCATGCCCTCGACGAGCTCGACGGTCGTCTCGAGCGACTGGCCCTCGTCCACGGTGATGACGCCGTCTTTCCCGACCTTCTCGAGGGCCTTCGCGAGGATCTCGCCGATCTCGGCGTCGTTGTTCGCGGCGATCGCGCCGACCTGGGAGATCTGCTTGTGGCCGTCCACCTTCTTCGAGAGCTTCTTGAGCTCGGCGATCGCGGTCTCGACGGCGCGGTCCATGCCGCGCTTCATGAGGAGCGGGTGGACGCCGGCCTGGACGTTGCGCAGGCCCTCCTCGAAGATCGCCTCGGCGAGGAGAGTCGCCGTCGTCGTCCCGTCGCCCGCGGTGTCCGAGGTCTTGGAGGCGACCTCCTTCACCATCTGCGCTCCCATGTTCTCCCAGGCATCGGGGAGCTCGATCTCCTTGGCGACGGTGACGCCGTCCTTCGTGATGATCGGGGAACCGAAGGACTTCTCGATGATCACGTTGCGCCCTCGCGGGCCGAGCGTGATCTTCACGGCGCGCGCGAGCTTCGCGACGCCTCTCCGGATCGATTCGCGGCAGTCCTCGCCGAAGGCGATGCGCTTGGCGGTCATGCTTTCCCTCTTCGTATCGTCGATTTATGCGAGCGAAGGGCGAGATCCTAAGCTCGGCCTCCCCGGGAGTCAAACGCCGTGATCGCTAGAAGGAAGAGACCGAACCACGAAGACTCGAAGGCACGAAGATCGCATCTTCGTGCCTCGTGGTTCGTCTCTCAGCGCGCGGGCTGGGGCGCGGCGGGAGCGGAGCGGAGGCGCTTCGCGAGGGCCTCGTGCTCCTCGCGGATCCCCTTGGGCAAGCGGTCGCCGAACGGGGAGAAGTAGTCGGCCTGGTGCTTGAGCGCGTCCGTCCACTCGGTCGGGTCGACTCGCAGGAGCTCTTTCATGACGTCGTCCGAGACGTCGATGCCCTTCCGGTCGATCGAGTCGAGCTTGGGCACGTGGCCGATCGCGGTCTCGGTGGCCGTGCCGCGGCCGCTCGCGCGGTCGAGGGCCCAGCGGATGACCCGCAGGTTGTCGCCGAAGCCCGGCCAGAGGAACTGGCCCTCCTTGCCGCGCCGGAACCAGTTCACGCGGAAAATCTTCGGCGGGCGCGTCAGCGACTTCCCGATCTCGAGCCAGTGCGCCCAGTAGTCCGCCATGTTGTAGCCGCAGAAGGGCTGCATGGCCATCGAGTCGCGGCGGAGGACGCCGACCTTGCCCGTGGCGGCGGCCGTGGTCTCGGACGCGAGCGTGGCTCCGAGGAAGGTGCCGTGCTGCCAGCCGAAGGACTCGTAAATGAGAGGAACGACGCCCGCTCGCCGCGCGCCGAAGAACATGGCGCTGATCGGCACGCCCTCGGGCTTCTCCCATTCGGGAGCGATCGACGGGCACTGGGACGCGGGAGCGGTGAAGCGGCTGTTCGGGTGAGCGGCCTTCTCCCCCGACTCGGGCTTCCAGGGCTGGCCCTGCCAGTCGAGGAGGTCGGCTCCGGGAGGGTCGTCGTGGCCCTCCCACCAGACGGTCCCGTCCTTGCGGAGCGCGACGTTCGTGTAGATCGTGTTCCGGGCGATCGTCGCCATGGCGCTCGGGTTCGTCTTCCGGCTCGTCCCGGGAGCGACGCCGAAGAAGCCCGCCTCGGGGTTCACCGCCCAGAGCCGCCCGTCGGGGCCGGGGCGCAGCCAGGCGATGTCGTCGCCGATCGTCCTCACCCTCCATCCCTTGAGCGAGGGAGGAGGGACGAGCATGGCGAGGTTCGTCTTGCCGCAGGCGCTCGGGAAAGCTCCCGTGATGTAGTGAAGCTCGCCCTCGGGCGACTCGATCCCGACGATGAGCATGTGCTCCGCGAGCCAGCCCTCGCGCTTCCCGAGAGCGCTCGCGATCCGGAGCGCCAGGCACTTCTTCCCGAGGAGAGCGTTCCCGCCGTAGCCAGAGCCTATGCTCCAGATCTCGTTCTCGTCGGGGAAGTGACAGATGTAGCGGCGCTCCGGGCTCAGGTCGCCGAGCGAGTGGAGGCACTTCGTGAACTTCTTCGAGGTCCCGAGCTGCTCCCAGGCGACGTTCCCCATGCGCGTCATGATCCGCATGTTGAGCGCGACGTAGACGCTGTCGGTGAGCTGGACTCCCACGAGGGAGAAGCGGGAGCCGCGAGGGCCCATGATGAAAGGCACGACGTACATCGTGCGCCCTCTCATGGTGCCCTTGAAGAGCGGGAGGACCTTCTCGCGGGCCTGCTCGGGCGACATCCAGTTGTTCGTCGGCCCCGCGTCGTCCTTCGTCTTGCTGCAGATGAAGGTGAGGTGCTCGGTGCGCGCGACGTCGCCCTTCGCGCTCCGGTGGTAGAAGCAGCCGGGGAGCTTCTCCTTGTTGAGCGGCGTGAGCGCACCCTCGGAGACGGCCTTCTTCTCGAGGCGCTCGCGCTCGGCGTCCGAGCCGTCGCACCAGACCACGCTCTCGGGCTGGCACAGAGAGGACACCTGATCCACCCACTGCCGCACCGCTTCGCTCACGGGCATGCGGAAACTCCTTGACCCGCCAGCCCGTCGCCGGATCGCGGGACGGGGGTGTCCACTGTACCGCGACTCCGCGGTCCTGAAAAGCTCCGTGTCCTCATGCCGGACGGCACAGGACCCGCGGTGACCGCGCCTCGACGCAACGGGAGGTCCGCGATCACTCATGATCGGGATCTGATCGTCTCGCCGGAGCCGGCGACGAGCTCAGGGGGCGG
>JACQDU010000502.1 GCA_016200955.1 bacterium | reverse complement strand
ATGAAGGTGCTCATCCTCGACACCTACTATCCCCGATTCCTCGCCGGACTCTATGAGGAAACGCCCTCGATCGCGTCGTGGCCGTACGCCGAGCAGCACGCGCACCTCATGGCCCAGTCATTCGGTACGGCGGACTTCTACTCGACGCGGCTCCGGGAGCAGGGCGTCGAGGCCATTGACATCGTAGGCAACTGCCTTCCGCTTCAGCGGCAGTGGGCGCTCGAGGCCGGAGTCTCCATTCCGCGATTCAGCGTCCGGCGGCTCAGATCATGGGTCATCCGGTGGCTTCGGCGGAGGGGGAGTCGGGTGGCCCTGGAGGGCCACGACGCCGAACACATTGTCCTGTCGCAGCTTCGAGCCCACCGGCCCGACGTCCTGTACTGCCAGGACCTGTCCTTCCTGTCCCCTCGCGCGCTACAGGAGGCGCGCGGCCACGCCCGTCTCATCGTCGGCCAGATCGCGTCGCCCCTTCCCCAGGCCGAGAAGCTCAGGGCGTACGACTTGATCCTCACGTCGTTCCCGCATTATGTCTCGCGGCTTCGGGTGCTCGGGATCGCCTCTGAGCACTTCCGGCTCGGTTTCGACCCGCGCGTCCTGGAACGCCTCGGCAGGCCACCGCGGACGCGGCCGGTCACGTTCGTGGGCGGGGTCTCGAGCGCCCATCCGAAGCGGATCGCGCTGCTCGAGACGCTCGCCCGGCGGCTACCCCTCGAGGTCTTCGGGTACGGCGTGGGGGACCTGCCGCCCGGGAGCCCGATCCGCGAGGGGCATCGCGGCGAGGTCTGGGGCCTCGCGACCTACCGCGCCCTGCTCGAGAGCCAGATCACGGTCAACGTGCACATCGACGTCGCCGAGAACTTCGCGAACAACATGAGGCTCTACGAAGCGACGGGATGCGGGGCGTTGCTCCTGACCGATGCCAAGGACAACCTGGGTGAGCTGTTCCGCGTGGGGGAAGAGGTGCTCGCGTACCGCGATTCCGACGAGCTCGTCGCGCTGCTCGGGCGCTACCTGGCCGACGCCGCGGCCCGGGAGCGGATCGCGCGCGCGGGCCAGGCGCGGACGCTCGCGGAGCACACTTACGAGCGCCGAATGCGGGAGCTCGTTCCGATCCTGGAGGAAGCACTCGCGGCGGGGCGCGGCGCCTTGAAAGGGACCTCCGCCTGATCGGGGCGGCCGATGGTCGCGGATGCGGGCGGTCGCCGCGCTCCGGCCGCGACATGGCTGGAGTTTCGACGTCGAACCTGGGGAGATCGTCGCTGATGGAGACGCGTCGCGCCGTTGAGAGCTCCTGGGGGTTGCGGCGAATCCTGTCCAAGATCTATGACTCGCGGTTCTTCCGCCGCGTGATCGCGCCGCGCCTGTCCGATCGGCGGCGCCTTGCGCTGGCCACGGTGCTTCTCCAGGGCGTCCGCGGCGCGCTCGACGTGCGCGACGAGAGCTGGCCCTCGAGAGTGACGGTCGGGCACGGTCGCGAGGACACACGATGGCCCTACCAGGAGCGCTGGGTGGGGTTCGAGATCGCGCCCGGCGAGAGGGTGCTCGACATCGGGTCCGGCAACAACCCGTTCCCGAAGGCGACCCACCTCGCGGACATGTACGGATCGGACAACAAGCACCGCGGGGGCCAGGACATAGCGCTGCTTCGCGACCAGCGGCCGCTCGTCTTCTGCGACGTCGAGGCGCTCCCGTTTCGAGACGGCGCCTTCGACTTCGTCTACTGCTCGCACGTCCTCGAGCACGTGGACGATCCGGTCCGCGCCTGCCGCGAGATCGTTCGCGTGGGCCGGCGCGGGTACCTCGAGACGCCGACGCGCGTCTCCGACGTCATGTTCAACTTCACGCGGATTCGACACCACAAATGGCACGTCTCGGCCGTGGGCGGGACGCTCGTGTTCATGCAGTACATGGAGCACGAGTACCGCGACATGGGGACGAACGCGTTCTTCGTGCAGTTCCATTCGCGCTTCGGGAGCCCGTTTCAGGAGCTCGTTCACCGCAACCGCGACCTCTT
>JACQDU010000525.1 GCA_016200955.1 bacterium | reverse complement strand
CGCGGCCTACGCTCAGGACGATCGGTGGGGCCACTCCTCTCGCTCGCCTTTGACCCTCGCGCGGGGGCGTTGTAGTTTCTCGCACCGTTGCTTTCTTCCCTCGATTCCCCGAGAAGGCCCATCCGGGACGCGTTCGACTCCGAGAAGATCGAGTGGAAGGCGCTCAAGGACTGACGCCGCTCACACCTCGACGCGCCGCGCCTCGCCGCGAGCGGCCTCGCGAGGCTCGACGCGAGGGGCCTCGGGAGCGGCCTTCGCCGCGGCGACCGGCCACCAGAGGCGGAAGCACGCCCCGGGGCCGGTCGCGCGAGGAGGACGCTCGCTCTCGGAGATCGGGCTCTCGACCTCGATCCTCCCGCCGATCTCCTCGACCTTGTGGCGCGCGATCGCGAGCCCGAGGCCCGTCCCGCGCGGCTTCGTCGTGAAGAACGGCGCGAAGACGCGCTCGAGGTGCTCCTCGGGGATGCCGATCCCGCCGTCCTTCACGGTCACGAGGAGGAAGTCGTGCGAGTCCGCGGGCTCGCCCGCCCTCTCGGGAGCGGGGAAGGCGAGCGCGATCGAGAGCACGCCTCCTCGCGGCATGGCGTGGACGCCGTTCTGGATCAGGTTCGCGAAGACCTCGCGCGCGGCCGTGCGCTCGCCGCGCGCGCGCGGGAGGCTCGCGGGGCGGTCCGTCGCGATCTCGACGCCGAACAGCGCGGCCTCGTGCTGGTAGAGGACGGCGACCTCGGAGAGGACCTCTCCCAGGTCGACGTCGCGCTCGAGCGCGGCGGACTCGGGGCCGGTCGGTCGCCACGGCTCGGCGAAATCGAGCATCTGGTTCACGACCTGCGTGAGCCGGTCGACTTCCCCGACGACGACCTCGAGGTCGGAGCGGCGGGGGTCGCTCGCGGGCATGTCCTCCGCCATGGCCTGGCTGATCGCCTTGATCGCCGAGAGAGGGTTCTTCACGCGGTGAGCGACGCTCGCGGAGAAGCGGCCGAGCGAGAGCTGGCGCTCGGTCTCGTGGATCTTGCGCTCGAGCGCGAGCTTCTCCTCGTAGAGGCGCAGGTTCTCGAGCGAGACCGCGAGCTGGTCCGCGAGCGCGCGGCAGAGCTCGATCTCCTCCTGGAACAGCGGCTGGCCGGAAGCCTTCGAGCCCACGAGGAAGATCCCGGAGAGCTTCCCTTCCGCGCGCACGGCGAACGCCGCCTCCGCGCGGAGAGAGTCGAGCTCGCGGGCGCACGCGTGCTCCCTCTCGTCGTCTCCCAGGTCCTCGACGAGCAGGTAAGCGGGTGCTCCCGGGAAGCCGAGGAGAGAGACGGTCGACGCCACGTCGGGGCGAGTGATCCGGTGAGTCGAGAGGGTCGGCTTGCCCTCCGCGTCGAGGAGGACGATCGCCGCCTCCTCGACGTGGAGCGTGCGCGCGACCGTCATGGCGACGTGCCGCGCGAGCGTCGAGAGCCGGAACGCCGACCCGCGGCCCATCTGCCCGATCAGGTCCGAGAGGACTCGCCCGTACACGTCGCTCTCGCGGAAGAAGATCATCGTCACGAGCCGCTGGAGCGCCCGCCGGAACGGCGAGAACAGGAAGACGAGCATGAGGATCAGCGCGACTTCCAGGACCCGGTGATGGAGCCCGAACCTCTCGTCGAGGACTCGCGCGAAGGACGAGACGCCCCACACGTAAGCGAGCACGGTCGCGATGATGAGCACGAGGTAGAAGATCGAGCGGCGGACGACGAACTCCATGTAGTGGTGGCGGTGCACGTAGTAGCCGAACGTGAGGCTCGGGATCGTCGAGGCGAGGACGATCAGGCCCTCGAGGAGCACGTTCGACCCCTTGATCGACTCCGTGCCGACCGCGTAGATCGCCCCGACCAGGAGGGCCGTGCACGCGATGATCCCGACCATGGAGCCGTAGAAGCGCTTCTCGCGAAGCTCGCGGCCGCGCATGGCGAGGAAGACGGACATGAGCGCGGCGACGACGAGCGCGCTTATGAACCACCAGGCGAACGGCCCCAGCACCCCCGACAGCTGGACGAACCCGGCTTCCCCGGGCTGCGCGTGGACGCGCGCGACGATCTCGGGGAACAGGAGCACGGGAGAGTAGATGAGAGCGACCCCGACAGCTCCCGCGGCGCGCGAGGCGCGGCTCCGCGAGGCGGGGACCTGCCCTCCGTGCCACGTCGCGACCCAGCTCCCGGCCTCGACTCGCTCGACGAGGAGGCGGCCGAGCGTGTGGAGGAGCGCGCTCGGCACGAGGAGGAGGCCCGCGTAAGCGATCGCGTCGCACGCGACCGTGATCTCGACCGGGAGCTGCCCCTTCTTGAGGAGGTCCAGGAAGACGAACGCGAAGCGCCCGAGGTTCCAGAGGCCGACCGCCGTCACGAGCACCGCGAACAGTCCCTCGCCCCGGATCCAGCGCTTCCGGCGGAGGATCATGCGGAGGAGGACGACGTGGAGCACCGTCCCGAGGAGCCAGCTCGAGACGAGGACGATCTGGCGGAGGGTCAGCTCGTCCTTCATCGCCACACGGCTTCCGTGCCGAGAGCGGCCACGGCGCGCGCCGGGAGCTCGATCTCGGGAGGAGCGTCCTCGGGCGTCTGCCCGCGCGCGCCCTCGTCCCACGCGCGCGCGTCCTCGCGCGAGAGGAAGTAGAGCGAGTCGGGGTCGTCCCGGAGCCTCTCGCGGAGGCGGGAGAGGACCTCGTCGCGCGGCGCCTCGCCGAGCGCGCCCGCCCGGTCGAGCGCGACGGAGCGCCCGTCCATCGCGTCGAGGAAGTCCGAGAGCTCGCTGAAGCTCTGGGCCGTCTTCATGTGAGTGAGCGGGACGACTCGCTCGAGCTCCTCGAGGAACGCGGAGTCGAGCGACGTGTCGGCGTTCGCGAGCACGGAGACGCGCGTCGAGACGAGGGTCCCCTCGCTCCCCTGGAAGCGGTCGTAGCCGTTCTTGTAAGCGAGCGGCGTCCCTGCGGCCTCCTTGAGCTCCGCGAGGAGCGAGATCGGGAAAGGCCCGGGCGCGTCGACGACGACGTCGATCGTCGCGTGAGGATTCCCTCGCGCGATCTCGGAGAGGAAGGCGCCCGCTCTCCTCGCGTCTCGCCCGAGGTCCTGCGAGCGGACGACGACGGTCATGGCGTTCGCCGCCGTCTCCTTTGCCGCGCGCCCCGCCTCGCGCGCGCTCTCGTCGGTGGAGAAGAGCCTCGGCTCGAAGGTCGCCTTCGACCAGTAAGGGAGCGGCGCTCCCTCGCCCGCCGCCCGAGCTGCGTCGCTCGCCGTCGCCGCTCCGAGGAGCGCGCGCGCGGGCGGGTCGAACTCGACCTCGAAGACCCTCGATGCGTGCTCGATGAGTCGGCGCATGGCGTCCTCGTCCATCCAGCGCGAGCGCGTCGCGTAGTACGGTGGGCGGCGCAGCCGCTCGTAGCCCAGCTCGTCCGCCTTCTCTCGCAGCTCGGTCCCCGGGAGCACCATGAGGTGGAAGACCTGTATGGACGCGTCGAGCTTCCGCTCCCGCACCCACTCGATCGAGCGCCGCACGGACGCCTCGTCGTCCTCGGGGAGCCCGATGATGAGGTCGGTCTTGACGACGATCCCGCGCGCTCCCATGAGCGAGACGCCGCGCTCGAAGCGCGCGAAGTCGGCGACCCGGTTCACGGCGGCGAGGGCCTTCGGGTTCGCCGACTGGAGGCCGCACTCGACTCCCTTCACGTTCGCGCGCGCGAGCTTGTCGGCGATCTTCTCGTCGACCATGTCGGCGACGAGCTCCGCGTGGAGCTCGAGCTCGCCGTCCTCGTTCGCTCTCACGACCTCGTCGAGGAACTCGGAGAACCGCGCGCGGGCGTTGAGCGTCGGGTCGAGGAAGAACAGCTCGCGCACGCCGTGCTCCCTCGCGTAATCGAAGTGAGCCTGGAGCCATCCCTTCGGGAAAGCGTTCACCTTCGCGAACTGCTTGTAGTAGTAGCAGAAGGAGCACTTGAAGGGGCACCCGCGCAGGGTCTCGACGCTGATCGCTCGGTCGAAGTCGGGCGAGATCGCTCCCGAGAGGTAAGGCGAGGGAACGGAAGCGAGCTCGATCGCCGGCCGCGCCTCGGTGAAGACGACGCGCGGTTCTCCCTCGAGCGGGAGCGGTCTCCCGCGAGCCGGCTCGAGCGAGCGCTCCGGGATCGCGAGGCCCGCGATGCGCTCGAGGCCCTCGGGTCCTTCTCCCAGGATCCACGAGACGAGCCCGGAGAGCGTCGCCTCGCCTTCCCCGACGACGCCCAGGTCCACGCCGGGAGACGCGACGCACCACGGGTTGTCTTTCGTGACCTCGGGACCTCCGACGACGACCGCGAGCTCGGGCAGAAGCT
>JACQDU010000524.1 GCA_016200955.1 bacterium | reverse complement strand
GGCAGTGCCAGCGTGTCTGCGGGAGATCGCGCGCGAGCTTCGTGTATCTCCCGTAGACGTGGACCGCCGCGAGGTCGACTTCCAGGGTTCGCGCGTTCGCGTCGTAGAGGAAGCGGGCCTCCGGCCGCGTGAAGTCGGTCTCTCTCTCTCCCTTCCATTGCTCGCGGAGAGCGGCGCAGACGAGGCGCTTCGCCTTCGCGCGGAGCGGCTCGAGGCGGCCCTCGCGGATCAGGTCGGGATCGTCGAGACGGAGCGCCACGAGGAACGTCGCGAACTCGAGCGCATCCTTCTCGACGCGCTCGGCCACGCGGAGGGCGATCTCGCGCGCCAGCTCTTCGGCCTCGAAGCGGCTCACGGGAGCGGGCTAGCAGCCCGTCGACAAAAGGAACGTCTAGCCACCGAGCGCACAGAGGACCCAGGCGAGCGGCAGCGAGCCGCGGTGAAAATCACCGGCCTCGGCTTCCGCCGAAGATGACTTCTTCTCTCCGCGAGAAGAATTGGATTGTTAGTAGTACAGAGAAATGAAGAGAATGTGCCGATCCGCAGCCGTTTTTCTCCGTGCTCTCGGTGATCTCCGTGGCCATCGTCGTTCTCGACGGAGTGCTAGCCGCCGAAGAGCTTCCCGAACAAGCTCTTCTTCGCCACGTCCTTGGAGGAGCTCTGAGGGCCCTGGCCCTCGGCAGGCGGCGCGCCCTCGCCGGGCTGCGCGGCCGGCTCCGGTCCCAGGACGCGCTCGATCTCGTCGGCGAGCTCGACCGCTCTCTGCGGGCGCGCCCCCGGGTCCTTCTCGAGCGCCTTGAGACAGATCGGTTCCAGCACGGCCAGCGTCCCCGGGAAGACAGTGGTCGGCGGGACCGGCGCCTCGCCGAGGACCTTCTTGATCACGGCGAGCGGGCTCGCTCCGGTGAAGGGCGGCCTCCCCGTCAGGACCTCGTAGAGCATGGCTCCGAGGGCATACACGTCGGCGCGTCCGTCGATCTGCGTCGGATCGCCGCCCGCCTGCTCGGGCGCCATGTAAGCCGGAGTCCCCAGGAACGCGCCGATCTGCGTGAGCTGGTTCATGGTGTTCTCGTCGATCGTCTTCGCGAGGCCGAAGTCGAGGATCTTGGGCGTGTCGGTCTCGTCGAGCATGATGTTCTGGGGCTTCAGGTCGCGGTGGATGATCCCCTTCTTGTGGGCGTAGTCCATCGCGCGGGCGAGCTTCGCGATGATCCGCGCGCCCTTGTCGATCGGGAACTGCCCGCTCCCGAGCGCCTCCTTGAGCGACTTCCCCTTCACGAACTCCATGGTGAACCACGCGAGCTCGCCGTCGAACTCGGCGTCCCAGGCTTTCAGGATGTAAGGGTGAGAGAGCTGCGCGAGGGCCTTCTTCGCCTCGCGCACGAAGCGCGCGAGCTCCTCCGGCTTCGCCTGGGCTCCGCGGAGCATGACCTTGAGCGCGACCTTCCGGCTGAGCGAGACCTGGGTCGCGAGGTAGACGGCTCCCATGCCGCCTCGCCCGAGGACCTTCTCGATCCGGTATCCCTTCCACACGAGCCCGAGGAGCCCGGCGGGGTCCTGCTCCGACGGCGCGCGGCGCGTGCCCGACGCCGAGACCTGGGAGCCGATCGACTGCTGCACTCCCTGCCCCGGAGGAGGCGAGGTCTGGCTCGGGACGCGCGCGAGGCTCCCCTGCACGCCGATCGAGAAGCTCGTGAGGGGAGCGAGCGGGCTCCCGCAGGTCGGGCAGCGGAGGTTCACCTTGTCCGCGCTCCCCGAGACGTTCCAGCGGGCGCCGCACTTGGCGCACCCGTAGAGGTACTTCTCCTGGTAAGCGAGGATCTTCTGCACCAGGTCCGCCGTCAGCTTCTTCTTGTCGACGAGGATCTCGCCGATCCGGCGCTTGACCTCCATCTTCTCGAGGTCCGCCTGGCGCGCGAGCGCCATCTGGAGGTCGGCGTCCTTGATGAGCCCCTGGTGGATCGCGATCTGCCCGAACAGCACGAGGCTCGCGGACGAGGGATCGAGCGAGGAGCGCGGCCCGATCGCCGATCCGTCGGCCTGCGTGATCTGCGTCGCCTCGGTCGCGCTCGTCTGGCCGGGCGCGGCGTGGTAGCTCGTCAGGTCCGCGCCCGCCTGCTCCGAGGAGGACGACTTCACGCCCGCCTCGAGCTGCTTCTGGACCTTCTTCTTGAGCGAGTCGAGGTGGCGCTGCTGGACGACGCCCTTCGCGAGGAGCACGGCTCCGGCGTCGCGCGCGGGCGTCGCCTCCTGGAGCGCGGCCGCGCCCTCGGCGGGAGTGACGAGGTGGTTCTTGATGGCGAGCTCGACGAGCAGCCTGTCCGCCTCGCTGGGCAACGCCGAGCCCTGCCTTCCTTGGGTGAGACTCGCCCGATTATAGGTCGCGCCGCGGCGAAGATCGAGCCCGGCGGCCGGTCGCGCCCCCGGGATCACTCGCGCCGCGGCCCCGAGGCGAGGAACGCGTTCACGAGCTCCTCCGGCGTCTCGGAGTCGAGCCCGGGAGAGAAGAGCCGGAGCTTCTCCCAGTAATACCCGGCGAGGACGCGCGCGTAAGGCGTCCGGTCCCGGGGCATCCCGGGCTCCTCGGGGGACTCCTCGAGGGCCAGCGCCTCGAGACGCTCGTAGCGGGACTCGAGGTCCTCGAGGGCCGCTCGCTGCTCGGAGGAGAGCTTCTCCGGCACGCGGGCGCGGGCTTCCTGGATCGTCTTCTGCAGGTCCGCCGAGAGGTCGAGGGAGTCGGCGGCGTCGAGGGGCACGAGGCCCTCGGGCTCGTTCTCGCCCTGAGCTCGTGTCGCGACGGCAGGGGAGGACGGCGCGCTCGTGACGGCGGCCGTCTCCGTGGCCTTCGCCTGCTCCTGCTCCCTCGGGCACCCCGAGAGGAAGATCACGAGAGGAACGACGAGCGCGCGGGTTCTCACGGAGTGAGCTTACCAGCCCCATCGTTGAGGTTGTCGAGAGGAGCATGTTAGAGTTTCGGCGCCGCTCGAACGTTTCCTTGCTCCGTTCCTGGTGGATGAGTGACGAGCTCGATACCCAAGATCGTTCGCACCGACCGGATTCCCCACGAAGACATCGACCCCGATGCGCTCAAGGTCATAGGGCGCCTCCGTCGCTTCGGGCACGAGGCATACCTCGTGGGAGGTTGCGTCCGGGACCTGCTCCTCGGGGCTCACCCGAAGGACTTCGACGTCATCACGTCGGCGCGGCCGAGGCAGGTGAGACGGATCTTCTCGAACAGCCGCGTCATCGGCCGCCGCTTCCGTCTCGTCCACGTGATCTTCGGCCAGAACATCATCGAGGTCTCGACCTTCCGCGCCGACCCGGGCGAGTTCGCGGAGAAGGCGAAGCTCGAGGCCGAGGCCGCGCAGGCCGCGGCCTCCGAGGAGAGCGCTCCGCCTCCCGCGAGCGCCGAGGCCGGCGCTCCTCCCGTCGAGAGCGCGACCGACTTGCCCGAGACCGGGCCCGACTCGCCCGCGCCCGAGGCCGCCGAGCCCGACTCTCCCGCTCCGGCGGCTCTCACGCCGATCGAGGCGGCCGCGCAGCTCTCTCCCGAGGAGTCCGAGCCGGTCGATGCGCCCGACGAGCCCGAGGCGCTCTCTCCTCCCGAGGAGGACGAGGAAGCCGAGCTCGACGAAGACGACGAGGAGGAGGAGCCCGTGTCTCCCGATCCTCTCCCGGCGGGCGGGGGCCGCGCGCCCGCCGAGCCGCCCTCCGAGCTCCGCTCGCGCGAGCCTTCCCGCGAGGAGGACGAGGACGACGAGAGCACCTGGGACCGCCGCCGCGGCCGACGCCGCCGCCCTCGCCCGGAGTTCGACGGCAACAACATCTTCGGCACCCCCGAGGAGGACGCGCGCCGCCGCGACTTCACGATCAACGCGATCTTCTACGACCCCGAGCACCGCGAGCTCGTGGACTACGTCTCCGGCCTCGAGGACATCGAGCGCGGCCTGATCAACCCGATCAACGATCCCCTCCGCTCGCTCGCGGAAGACCCGGTGCGCATCATCCGCGCCGTCCGCTTCGCGGCGAAGCTCGGCTTCAAGATCGAGGACACCGCCCTCCGCGCGATCGAGGAGAAGCGCAAGCTCATCGCCGAGTGCTCCCAGCGGCGCTTGCTCGAGGAGATCTTCAAGATCCTGAAAGGCGGCCACGCCTCGGCGAGCTTCCGCCTCATGGAGGACCTGGGAATCCTCGAGTTCCTCCTCCCCGAGATCGCGGACTGGCTCGCCAAGGCTCCCTCCGTTCCTCGCCTCGCCTCACCCGCTGCGGACACGGTCCCGGTCCCGGACAGTGCCCCGGTCACGGACACGGTCCCGGTCACGGACACGGCCACGGACACGGTCCCGGTCATAGACACGGTCTCGGTCTCGGCCCCCGTCACGGCAGCGGCCCCGCTCCCGGAAGCGGCCCCCGTCACCGAGATGGTCGCTCCGCCTCCGGCTGAGGCTCCCGCGCCGGAGCCCGCGGAGATCAAGCTCGGCCCGATCCCGGCGTGGGAGCCTCCGACGCGCGCGATCGAGGCATATCTGCGCGTGACGTGGGAGCACCCTCCGAAGGAAGGCCCGAACGACTGGGTCGAGGACCCTCACGAGGAGGTCGTCGACGCGATCTTCGAGGCCGCGGCGTTCGCGCGCGACGTGGTCCTCGAGCGCTTCGGCTTCCGCTCGCTCGCGGGCGAGGCGTCCGAGCGGCAGCGAGCGCGCGCCGTCATGAAGGTCCTCCAGTTGAACGGCCGCCTGACCGATGCGATCGCGTGGGTCGAGGAGCAGGGGAGGCCGCCTCCGGGCGCCCTCCTCGAGCGCTCCGAGCGCCGCGGGAGGAACG
>JACQDU010000523.1 GCA_016200955.1 bacterium | reverse complement strand
GTCGCCCCCGTGTTTGCGCTGCGTGGGGCGACCTTCGTCGCCCCCGTGTTTGCGCTGCGTGGGGCGACCTTCGTCGCCCCCGCCCCCTAGCTAGAGGCCGACGTACTGCGGGCCGCCGCCGCCCTCGGGGACGACCCACGTGATGATCTGGTAGGGATCGCGGATGTCGCACGTCTTGCAGTGGACGCAGTTCGAGAAGTTGAGGCGCAGCTTCCTCCCCTGGCCGTCGTCGGTGTCCGCCATCTCGTAGACCGCGGCGGGGCAGAAGTACTGGCAGGGGTTCCCGTACTCCTCGGTGCAGCGCGTGTGGCAGACGGACGTGTCGGCGACGACCAGGTGAGGCGGCTGGTCCTCGTCGTGGGTCGAGCCCGAGTGGAAGACGTCCGTGACCTTGTCGAAGACGACGCCGTGCCCCTTGACCGAGGGCGCGGGCTGCGGGATGAGCGGCTCCCTGGGAGCTCGCGTGCGATCGTGCGCGAGGCGGTCCGCGATCACGCGCGCCGAGAGGTCGACCGAGGGCCTGAGCCCGTCGGGCGCGGGAGAGCGCTCCTGGTTCTCTCGCCCCGACGGGATCTTCCGCATGCGCTCGTGGTCGGGGATGAGCTGCATGCGTCCGGGGATCAGCTTCCCTCCGAACGAGATCGCGGCGCCCGCGAGCATCATGCCCGTGAGGAAGGTGTGCCCCTGGAAGCACTGGCGGAAGTTCCTCACGGCCCAGAGCTCGTCGAAGATCCACGAGGAGAGGACTCGATTCCAGTAAGCCTTCGTGCGCTCCTCGGTCGCGGGGCCGCCGTCTCTCAGGACCTCGAAGGCCGTCTCGCCCGCGAGCATGCCGGACTTCATGGCGAGGTGGATTCCCTTGAGACGCGTCATGTTCAGGAAGCCCGCGGAGTCTCCGACGAGCATGGCCCCCGGCATGTAGGGGCGAGGGATCGAGAACCACCCGCCCTCCGGGATCGCTTTCGCGCCGTAACGCTGGACATCGCCGCCTTCCAGGATCTCGCGGACGAACGGGTGCTCCTTCCACTCCGAGAACTTCCTGTGAGGGTCGAGGAAAGGATCGGGAGAGTCGAGCGAGACGACGAATCCGAGCGAGACGAGCTCGTCCGAGAGGGCGTAGATGAAGCCGCCTCCGAACTCCTCTCCGGTGAGCGAGAGGGGGTAGCCCGACGTGTGGATCACCTGCCCTCGATTGAGCCTCCCGCGCGGGACCTTCCAGAGCTCCTTCACTCCCGTCGAGTAGATCTGGGGGTTCCGCCCGTCGTCGAGCTTGAAGGTCCGGACGAGGTCCTTCGTGAGGTGCCCTCTCGGTCCTTCCCCGAAGATCGTGATGTCCGCGAGGAGGTCGTTCCCGGGAGCGAAGTTCTCCTTCCGCTGCCCGTGCTTGTCGATCCCGCGGTCTCCCGTGCGCACGCCCTGGACCGCGCCGTCGGCGTAGAGCACCTCGGCGCCGGGGAAGCCCTCGAGGATCTGGACGCCGCGCTCGCGCGCGATGTCCGCGAGCCAGCGCGTGAGCTTGTAGAGGCTCGCGATCGAGTTCCCGTCGTTGTGGAAGGTCGGCGGCGTGACCGGCGCTCGCAGGAACGACTTCCCGAGCACCGGGAGCGCGTTCTTGAACAGGAAGACGAGCTGATCGTGGAGCGCCGGCGTCTCGAAGGGAACGCGCGGCTCCCGCGTCGCGTAGTCCGGGAGGAGCTCGGCGAGCGCGCGCGGATCGACGATCGCGCCCGAGAGCTGGTGCATGCCGACCTCGGCGGCCTTCTCGATCACCATGACCGGCTTCGTGTCGGTGTCGATCTTGTCGCCCTTCGCCCTGCCGCCGTCGATCGCGTCGTTGTGGGCCTTGATCAGGTCAATGAGGCGGATCGCGCCGGCGAGGCTCGCGGGGCCCGCTCCGACGAACAGCGCGGCGCACGACAGCGACTCGCGTTCGGTCATGTTCTCCCTCGCCCGAGGGGAGGGCGCGCGAGGATCTTACTGCCCCTTCGGGGGAGCGACAACGGCGCGGGGCGCCCCTTCCGGGGGCGCCCCGCTCGCATGAGGCGTGAACGACGGTCGAGACGGCGGCGACTACGCCTTCCGCTTGAAGTCGACCTTCCCGCACTTCGGGCAGGCGGGGATCGTCCCCGACTCCGTGAGCTTCAGCTCCTCGGAGCAACCCGTGCACGTGAAGGTGCCGCCGCTCACGACGTCGCCCTTGTGATACTTCAAGGTGTCGGCGAGGTTCGTCTCGACCTTGACCGCCGCGTCCTTGACCCGGGTCGCCAGCTTGAGCAGGAACTGGGCGCCACGGTCGCGGGCGTTCAGGAACGGCTTCGAGTGCGTCCAGCCCTCGCTGCGCGTCCTGAGCGTCTTCATGGCCTCGCGGACTTCCTTGCGCCAGGCCTCGCCGAGCTTCTCGCGCTTGATCTCGGGCTTCGCGCGCTTGACGAGGTCGCGCGCCGACTTCACGACTTCCTGCCACTGCTTCTTGCCGCGAAAGCCGGCATCCTTGAGCTCCTTCGACACGCGGTTCACGATCCGCTTCACGCCCTTCGTCTCGGGCGCGGTCTTGGTCTCGGTCGTCGTCTCGGCCGTCTTCGCCGCCTCGGGCGCCTCGGCCGTCTTCGTCGCTGCTTCCACTCCAAACCTCCTCGGTCCTAGGACCACGCGCGTCATTCTAGGAGAGACAACGCGCTGCGTCAAGCAGAAGCGCTATTTTTCCAACCATTTACGTAAGTGTTTGACTGCCTTACGCGATGCGACAGGAGGCGCGAGCGAGTGACTACTCGTCGTCCCCCGGCCCGCGCTTCATGGAGAGGTACAGGCGGAGGTCCGTGACGGCCTTCTCGGGCAAGTCGAGGAAGCGCACGCCGAACTCGTAGGCGCGATCCGGGTCGAGCTCCTCGCCCCGCACGATCCGCCCGCGGAGACGGTGGAGCTCGCCCCCGAGCTTCAGGTCGAACGACAGCTCGCTCCCGAGAGGGAGAGGCTCGCGCGTGCGCATGCAGAAGCCCGACTCCGAGAGGTCGAGCGTGTGCGCCGTGCCCAGGTGAGAGTAGGTTCCCTCCTCGGTCTTGTAGGAGTAGCCGACGAGGTTCGCGAGGCGGACCCGCGGCGAGCGGCGGCGGTTCCGGCCGTTCTTCTCCCTGCTCACGGGACGCCTCGGGACTCGTCGTCCCGGCGCCTGAGCGCTTCGAGGAGGAGGCTCTGCACGTCGAAGGCGTGCTCCTTCTTGACCGAAGCAGGGAGCTCGGGACGGAACTCGAACTCTCCCTTCTTGAGGGCGAGGATCTCCCAGGCGGCGTCCTGGCCTTTCTGGCCGCTGCGCGTGCGGGCGGCGATGATCTTTCCCTCCTTGAAGCCGAGGTGGCCGCCCGTGGTCTTGGTGGCGTTCACCTCGAGCACGCCCGTCTTCGAGTTGAGGCCGAGCATCTGCACGAACTCCACGAGCTGATCTCCCTCGAAAGCGCCGGCCATGCCGCCCGGCTTCGGTGCCTTGGGCATCCCTCCGACCCACGTCGCATCGAGCGGCTGCCGGAGCGAGAGGAGTAGCTCGGGGTCTCCCTTGAAGCTCGGCACTCCGGCCATGGAGGCGACCGCGCCCGCGAGCGCCTCCCGGAACTCGGCCGCCGTCGCGTAGCGGTCGGCGGGGCTGCGCTGCGTCGCTCGAGCGAGGACGTCCGCGACGCTCGACGGTATGTCCGCTCCGCGCGGGTCGAACGGCGGGAGGGTCCCGGCGACGACGTGCCGGAGGAGGTCGACCTCGCCCCGATCGGGGTAAGGCGGCTTCCCCGTGAGCGCGTGGAAGAGGGTCGCTCCGACGGCGTAGATGTCGGCGCGGTGGTCGGCCTCGCGCGCGTTCTTGACCTGCTCGGGCGGCATGTAACGCACGGTCCCGAGCGTCTCCTCCGGTCCCGTGAGGCCTCCCGTGATCTGCCACAGGTCCTTCGCGAGGCCAAAGTCGACGATCTTGGGCGTCCCGTCCTCCGCGGTGAGGATGATGTTCGCGGGCTTGATGTCCCGGTGGATGATCCCCTGCTTCTGCGCCGCCTCGAGGGCCTTCGCGAGGAGGAGGCCGATCCTCAGGACCTCGCGCTGCTGCATCTTGCCCCCGCGCTCGATCTTCGCGAGGAGCGTCTCGCCCTCCACGTATTCCATGACGATGTAGAGGAGGTCCGGGAGCCTGCGGATATCGTAGACCTGGACGACGTTCGGGTGCTTGATCTTGGCTCCCGCCTTCGCTTCCGTGAGGAAGCGCTCGATCTTCTTCTTCGGCACGCCGGACACGAGCGGGAGCGCCTTGATCGCGACGACGTTCTCGAGGCCGGTGCGCTTCGCCTTGAAGACGGGGATGAGGGCCGTCGAGAGAGGCGTCTTCGCGAGGACGGAGTATCCCTCCTCGGCGAGGCGCTGGATCACGCGCCTCTCGGCGTCCGTGGCCTGCGAGAGCCGCGCGCTCGCCGAGCAGGCGGGGCAGAGCGGCTTCTCTCCCAGATCGAAGACGTGGCCGTCCTCGACGGTCTGCATCGAGATCGCGCGCCCGCACTGCGCGCAGCGCATGTCGGCCGGACCGGCCATGCCCTCGGGTGGGACGTAGTCGATCCGGATCGCGATCCCGCCGACCTGCACGACGTCGCCCGGCTGCACGAGAGCCCGGTCGACCCGCTGCCCGTTCAGGAAGGTCCCGTTCGCGGAGCCCAGGTCCTGCACCTCGACTCCCTGCTCGCCGAGCTTCACCTCGCAGTGGCGGCGCGAGAGCCTGGGCGAGTTCACGAACAGCTCCGCGTCCTGCGAGCGTCCGACGGTGACGGTCGAGCCGCCGCGCTCGAGCGTGAACGCCCGCTGACCCGTCCCCGCCGAGAAGGTCACGCTGAGCCCGCTCATGGCTCCCCTTGCGTCTGGATTCTAGACACGGAGAGCGCCCCCGCGCTATGAGGGGCGCGTCGGATCCGGGAGCGAGCCCAGCTCTCGCGCCAGCGAGGCCAGCTCGGACGAGAGGTTCTCGATCGTCACGGTGCCGTCGGGATCCAGGTGGATCGACGACTCGAAGGGCGGCCCGGCCTCGCGCGACGGGCTCCCCGCCGCGGGCTTTCTTCCCGTGAGAAAACCGACCGACGCGAGCTGGCCGCGAGGCGCGAGGTCGAGCCCGAGCGAGCGCGCCGCTCCGATCGCCCGCTCGAGCTCGTCCGCGGCCGGGCGCCGGTCGAGGGCCGTCCCCCGGACGTTCGCGTTCGGCCGGTACTGCGCCATGAGGTTCACGCGCGCTCCCGGGAGGTCGCGCGCGATCTCCGC
>JACQDU010000046.1 GCA_016200955.1 bacterium | reverse complement strand
CGGAGGCTCGCCGAGGGGCGCGACACGACGGCGACCGCAGAGCCGCTCGCGGCGGCGGCCGTCCGCGCGCGCGACATCGCCTGGCGCCTCGAGCGGGACGCTCTCGAGAACGTGAAGCGAGTCGAGCTCCTCGTGGGAGACGAGCCCGCGAACGCTAGCGAGAAGCTCGTCTTCGAGCTCTGGCGCCTGAACCTCATCTTCAACCAGCTCGAGCGCCTCGAGGTGCGGGGCCGCGACTCGGGCGGGCTCGCGGCGCTCGTGCACCTGAGCGAGGCGGACCACCGCGAGCTCGAGGCGAGCATCGAGCGCGAGTCTCTCTCGCTGGAGCTCGCCCGCAGGCGAGCTCTCCGCGACTGGAAGGACGGGGCGATCCTCGTCTCCCAGGGAGCGCTCGGGCGAGCGATCGCGTTCACGCACAAGATCGCCCGCGAGGTGGGAGAGCTCGGAGCGAACGTCCGCGAGCTCCGCGCCCGCGCGCGCCGCGACCGGATCTTCCGCCTCGCCCTCTCCGTCTCCCGCGGACGGGTCCAGGTCTTCGCGCACACGCGCTGGGCCAGTAACGGCGTGATCAACGAGGCGAACTGTCACCCGCTCTCGAACGAGGTCGAGGGAGGGATCGCCTCGGCGCCGCTCGCGGGAGAGGCGAGGCTCCTTCCGCGAGTCGTCCTCGGCGCGCTGAACGGAGACATCGACAACTACCCCGCCCTCGCCGCCGCTCACGCGCGGGCGACGGGGCGCCCGATCCCCGCCACGATCACGACCGACGCGAAGATGATCCCGGTCGAGATCGATCGCCGCAGCGACCCCAAGGCTCCCGTCGAGACGCGCTTTCGACAGGCGTTCGCCGAGGCGCTCCGTTCCTTCGAAGGATCGACCGCGATCGCGGCACTCTCATCCGATGCTCCGGGCGACTACGGGCTCGCGCTCCGCGGGAGCGGCCAGGCGCTCTACCTGGGGCTCCTCCCGCGCGGCGGCTACGTCTTCGCGAGCGAGCTCTATGGCGTCGTCGAGCTCGCTCACCGTTACTACAAGCTCAACGGCGAGTCCGAGCGCGTCGCGGGAGACCCGAGGACGCGCGGAGAGATGGTCTTCCTGAGAGAAAGCATCGGCGGAGCCTCGCTCGCCGGACTGCAGGCGCTGCGCTACGACGGCGCCGCGCTCTCTCTCGACGAGAAGAAGGACGTGAAGGTCGCGCAGATCACGACGCGCGACATCGACCGCGCGGGCTTCGAGCACTACCTGCTTAAAGAGATCACCGAGTCGCCGCGCTCCGTGACGAAGACGCTCCGCGGGAAGTTCGTGATCGACTCGAGCGAGTCCGCGCGCTTCCTGGTCGGCGACCGTGGACATGGCGCGCGAGCGCGGCGCTCACGTGCTCGCGGTCGTGAACCGCCGGAACTCCGACCTCGTGGACAAGAGCCACGGCGTCCTCTACACGTCGGACGGCCGCGACGTCGAGATGAGCGTCGCTTCCACGAAGGCTTTCTACTGCCAGGTCACGGGAGGCTACGTCCTCGCGCTCGCCCTCGCGAACGCGGGCGGCCTCGTGGACTTCACGAAGAACGCGACGGCCGTGCGCTTCCTCCGAGAGCTGCGCGACCTTCCGCGCCGCATGGAGGAGGTCCTCGCCGCGACACGCGACCGCGTGCGAGCCGCGGCCCAGCTCGCTCTCTCGCGCCGGCACTGGGCGCTCGTGGGCTCGGGCCCTCTCCGCCACGCCGCCGACGAGGTGAGGATCAAGCTCTCCGAGCTCTGCTACAAGTCGATCGCCGCGGACACGATCGAGGACAAGAAGCACATAGACCTCTCCTCCGAGCCGCTCGTGCTCGTGTGCGCCGCGGGCCTCTCGGGAGCGGCGGCCGCGGACGCCGTCAAGGAGGTCGCGATCTTCCGCGCGCACCATGCGGCGCCCGTCGTGGTCTGTGACCGGGGAGAGACGCGCTTCTCCGAGTACGCGCTCGCGACGGTCGAGGTGCCGCCGGCCTCGCCTCACCTGGCCCTCCTCCTGAACGCGCTCGTGGGACACCTGTTCGGCTACGAGTGCGCGCGAGCGATCGACGCGCACACCGGGCCGCTCAAGCGAGCGCGCGAGGCGACCGAGGCGGCGCTTCAAGAGATCCGCGGGAACGGCGACGCGACCTTCACCGTGGACTCGACGCGCCTCCGCTACCGGAACGCGCTCGAGCCCGCGGCGCGCGAGGCGCTCGAGGCGTGCGCGAAGGGTCGCTGGAACTGCGCGATCGACCCGGATCTCGCCGTCCGGATCGCGAGCTCGCTCAGGCTCGCTCTCGGGCACATTCCCATGGAAGAAGCTCACCGCGCGCTGACGTCGTTCTCCTTCGACGGCGTGCTCGACCTCGCGCTCGAGGAGCTGACGCGAGGGATCGACGCGCTCCGGCGGCCGATCGACGCGATCAAGCACCAGGCGAAGACGGTGACCGTCGGGATCTCGCGCGACGCGCCCGCGGCGCGAGCCGCTCGCGGCGTCCTCGCCCAGGCCCTCGTCGAGGCGGGAGCGGAGCTCTCGCAGATCGTCGACCCCGACGGCGCGGCGCTCGCGGCGCTCGGGCCCGCGATCACGGCCGTCCAGGGAGCGACCGTCTACTCCGTGACCGGCCTCGACCCTCTCGGAGCTCCGCTCGACGATTCGCGGATCCAGGTGGTCAAGAAGACGGGCGTCGCCACGAGGATCCGCTCTCGCGCCGACCGCGGGGCCGAGCTCTCGGGCACGAAGCGGAAGCTCGTCGCGAAGCCGCGCGTCCACGTGGGCAAGGGAGAGCGCGACCAGCGCGCGCTCGTCGTCTGCCCGCTCTACGAGAGGGGGGTCGTGCGCGGCCTCGGGCTCCTCCACGTGGACTTCGCGTCTTCTCTCACTACGCGCGAGCGGGTGCGGGCGCTCAACGCCGTCGGGCGCTACGAGGACCTCCGCTGCGCCGTCACGGAAGTCGACGTGCCGTGGGACGAGCGGCTCCTCGATGCGTTACCGGTGGACGAGCTCCTGACCGCTCCCGTGGAGCGCCTCGCCGAGAGGATCGTCCGGCTCGCGAAGTCAGCGGGCGACGCGGCTCCCGCGCCGGCGCCGAGCACGTCCAAGAGCTGAGGGCTCTCGCGTGCTCGTGTGCCGTCGCAACCTTAGCTCGGGAGATGCTTGAGAGTGCGATCCTGCAGCGTGTGCCCGTCCTCACGCAACGGGAGCGTCGAGCACCGCTCTCACCTTCTGCATGAGGCTCGCCGGCGTGAACGGCTTCTGGATGAACTCGGTCTCCGGGACCAAGACGCCGTGCTTCACGATGCCGCTCTGGGTGTAACCGGACATGAACAGCACGCGGACCTTGGGATGGACCGCCCTGAGCTGTTTGACGAGCGAGTCACCTCCCATCTCCGGCATCACGACATCGGTGACCACGAGGTCGACATCGGAGCCGGACTCCTGCCATAGCCTCAAGGCGTCGTTGCCGGTCGTCGCTTCGATCACCGCGTATCCCTGCTGGGCCAAGACGGTCTGAACAAGCGAGCGGACGGACTCGTCGTCCTCGACGAGAAGGATCTTCTCCGTCCCGCGGTGGATTCCGGTCGGGCGCGGCGCCGTTTCGATCGTCGCGGGGACCCCCTCGACGCGCGGGAGGTAGACGTCGAACCGAGTTCCTGTGCCCGGCGTGCTTTCGACACAGATCTGCCCGTTGCTCTGTCTCACGATGCCGTAGGTGGTCGCGAGCCCGAGCCCGGTTCCTCGACCCAGCTCCTTCGTCGTGAAGAAGGGCTCGAA
>JACQDU010000045.1 GCA_016200955.1 bacterium | reverse complement strand
TCGACTCGACGGACTTGTAGCCCGCCTTCTTCAAGGCCGCCCTCGCCTTCCTCGCGTCGGTCGGGACGACCATGACGTTCCCGGCGCCTCCCATGGAGTAGCCGCAGAACGCGCGGACGCCGACGCCTGCGCCCGCGATCGTCGCGAGCGCCCGCGCGAGCGCGCCCGGCTTGTCCTCGATCTCTATCGACAGCTCCTCGCAGATCTCGATCGCCACGATTCCCTCCCTCTTGTTCCAGGTGAGAAGGCCTCGCGTTCGGCGCCCCGGCTCGGCGCCGTCGCGTTCTCGCTTCGGGACGCCTCGTCATTCCTCCTTGGAGACCGGCTTCGTCACGAGCTCCCAGCGAGCGCCGTACTCGCTCCTCCTGTAGACCGCGCCCGTTCGCGCATCGAGGAGCTCGGGAAGCCCCGAGCTGCTGCCGCGCGGGTAGTAACGGTAAGGCGGCGAGCTCGACGCCCGCGGATCGTCCGCGAGCGCCGCGGGCGTCCTCGAGAACGCGAGGGCCGAGAGTGCCCCGAGAGCGGCGGCGAGAGTCAGAGAGACGAGGCGCGGTCGCATTTTCTCCTCCTGAGATCCCCGAGTGCATATACTCCCTCGCGCGCTCGCGCGCACGTGCGGCGAGCCGAAACGCTCCGCGATCCCCGGAGGAAGCATGTCCGCGCCCGCCTCGAAGCCGGTCTCGGCGTCTCGCATGGAGCTCGCCGAGGTCATGATGCCTCACCAGGCGAACCTCCTCGGGAAGGTCCACGGAGGCGTGATCCTGGCGATGATCGACAAGGCCGCCGCGACGTGCGCGATCCGCCACGCCGGCCGCACGTGCGTGACGGCGAGCCTCGACCACGTGAGCTTCCGCGAGCCCGTCGAGATCGGGGAGCTCGTGCGACTCCTCGCGAGCGTGAACCACATCGGCCGCACGTCCATGGAGGTCGGCGTCAAGATCCTCTCGATGAACCTCGCGACGGGGAACGTCCGCCACACGAACTCGAGCTACGTGACGATGGTCGCGGTGGACGAGCACGGGAAGCCGACCCCGGTGCCGCGGCTCGTCCTCGAGACCGACGAGGACCGGCGCCGCGAGCGCGAGGGCGCCGAGCGCGCGCGGGCGCGGAAGCTCCTCCTGAGCGCTCCCCGGGGCTGAATCCGGCGATCAGTCCCTGGGCACGATGAGGAGCGTCTCGTTCCTGAAGACGCGCCGGACTCCCACCTGATCCATGACCAGCGCGAGCGCGTTCTCGAGCGCGACGTCCTTCAAGCGGAGCGTGACCTTCTTCTCGTCGGCCGCGACCCTGGGAGAGATCGTCATGTTCAGCCCGGTCGCGTCCTGGAAGAAAGCCACGACCTCGGAGAGCGGCGTCCCGTCGAAGCGGAAGCTCACCTTCTGCGAGGCGAGCTTCTTCTTGTAGTCGCTCACCCAGAGAGGATCGTCGGGCGGAGCGATGCTCGCCTCGCCGCGGCGCTGGACTTTCTCCCATTGCTCCCGCTCGGGCCAGGAGACGACCTTGTCGCGAGGGACCGTCGGGATTGTTCCGCGCGCGCTCGAGCGCCTTCTGCTCGCGGTCGATACGGTCCTGGAGCTCCTTCTCGCGCTTCCCTTGCTTGGCCAGGACGATCTTCTCGCGGGCGCGCTTCTCGAGGCTCGGTTCCTCGAGCTCGTAGGGGCACCACTTGAGCTTCTCGAGCACGACCTCGAAGCGCTCGATCGCCTTCTGCCACTCGTGGGCCGAGAGGAGCTTCTCGCCATCGTCGGCGAGGCGCCGGATCTCGATCTGCGTCTGCTGCATGGCCGCGCGTCGCTCGTTCCGCATCTGCTCGACGACCGACTGGAAACTCTCCTTCCGGTCTCCCACGAGGAACCTCGCCATCGCGAGGTCTTCGCGCGTGCGCGCGTCGTTCGGATCGGCTTCGAGCGCGATCTGGAAGTTCTTCGCGGCCCCGGCGTAGTCGAGCTCGTCTTGGAGCTTCTTCCCGACCTTCCAGTAGTGCTCCGAGAGAGCGCGGCGCTCCTTGTCGCGGAGGCCGATGTCTCGCGCGATCTCGTCGAGAGCGCGCGAGGCCGACGTCACGGGCGCCGGGCTCTGCTCGATGTTCTTCGTGGAAGAAGGCGTCTCCGGCGGCGCGGGCCGGCTCTCTCTCCTCGGCTCTCCGGTCGTCGTCTCCCTCGGGTCTTCCGGAGGAGGAGACGACGAGCAGCCGACGAAGCACGCGAGCGCGGCGGCGAGGAAGGCTCTCGGGAACTGGCGCATGGCTCTCTCCCGGAATCTCATTAAGCCGGGCGCGTCACGGCGCCGTCACTCGGGCGACTCCCCTTCGTCGTCGGGGCGATGCAAGAACGAGCGGCATCCTACGTCCAGAACGGATGAGGCCCGATCAGCGAGGCCGGCCGCAGCCCGCGCAGTAGCGGGAGTCGGGCGCGAACTTGTGCCCGCACTGAGGGCAGAAAGGATCGCTCTCGCCGCCCAGGTTCAGGGACGGCGGCGGCCCCGAGCGCGTGAGCGCGACGAAGTACTTCCGCTCGTAGTCGGGCTGGAACTTGATCGGGACCCTAGCGTCGTCGTAGCCGTCCATCTTGATCGAGACGTTCGCCGTCTCCCACGGCCCTTCCCACGTGAGGTTTGTGGTGTAGGGCGTCGTCCCTCTCTGGACGCCGTCGATGAAGACCGTGGCGCCCGCGGGGTCGCTCGAGATCGTCACCTGCTTCGCGTAGACACAGCCAGAGACGATCACCGATGAGAAGAGGAGCGCGAGGGCGCTCGAGAGAAGCCTTGCGACGCTGGAATTCATCACCCTCAGTCTACCCGAACGAGCGCGGTCAGGCACCATCCGACCAGTAGCGGTGAATGCAGAGCCACTGCTCGGGGAAGCGCCGCACGTATTGCTCGAACACGAGGATGAGCCGCTCCATGAGGCCGTCCTCGCCCCGCTCGTCGGGGAAGATCGGCTCGGCGATCTCGAGCCGGTAGCCGCTCCTCTCGTCGCGGACGACGAAGCACGGGAGGAGAGGCGCCCGGCTCGCCGCGGAGATCCTCGCAGGGAGGTTCTGGAAGCGCGCGTTTCCTCCGAGGAACGGATACAGGCGCCCTCGCTGGTGCTCCTCGTGGCCGAAGTCTCCCGCGAGGAGGACGAGCCCGCGGCGCCGGAGGATCGAGAGGACCTCGATCGCGAAGAAGGGCGAGCGGTCGATCGCGATCTCGCGCACGGCGTGCTCGCGGCGGCGGCGCGAGCGGATCTTCTCGAAGACCCCGGTCGAGTCGGTGTTGAAGACGAGCGGCCCCGCATCGTCTCGAAGAGCGCCTCGCCCGCGGGCCAGCGGCGATCGGAGACGACGATCTCGATCGCGAAGCGCGCGAAGCTCGTGAGCACGTCGTGCGCGAGGGCCCGTCTCTCGCCGGGAGTCGAGGAAGGCCCGAGGAGATGGCCTGCGTTGTCGAGGAGAGCTTCGCGGAGAGACGGGATCACCTCGAGCATCGCGCGCGTCCCCACGCGCGCGACGACGAGCAGCCCGGGCAAAGGGAGAACGGCTCCCAGGACGCGAAGGCAACCGAAGCCCAACGTTGCCGCCGCCCGAGCCAGCGGTCTCACGCCGGGCCCGCTCTCACTGGCCCTTCCTGGGACGCGAGGGCATCGGAGCGTCCTCGCCCTCGACGAGGGTCACGAGCTGGTCTCTCCCGATTCCCTCGAACGTCTGGACGGCGCGCGAGGGGCCGGGCCAGGTCACTGTCACGCGATCGATCTTCTCCGCCTCGCCGAGGCCGAAGTGCAGGACCTTCGTCAGGCCCGAGAGGTAACCCGCGGTCGTCGTGAGCTCGCGCATCTGCTTCTTCCCGCCCGCCTCGACGACCACGCGAGCGCCGATCGCGTCCTTGTTGCAGCGAGTGCCTCCGAGACGGACCTCGAGCCAGTGGCCCGCCTTCCCGCGGTTCATGAGGAGGACCGGGTGCGCGTCGAAAGGCTGTATGAGGAGGTCGAGCTTCCCGTCGCCGTCGGCATCGAAGATGGCGAGGCCGCGCGCGTCCTCCTTGCGGTCGGCGCCGGCCACGTAACCCACGTCGGCGAACTTGCCGTTCCCGAGGTTCCGGAAGAGCTTCTTCCGCTCGTAACCGTTCAGCGAGCGCACCCCGAGGTCGAGGAAGCTCGCCATGTCGCCTTGCACGTCCTCACGTCGACCGACGTTCTCGATCAGCTCCACTCAACAGTCGTGCGTGTCCTTCCCCGAGACGAAGCCGTTCGTCGAGTAGATGTCGAGCAGGCCGTCGTTGTCGTAGTCGAAGAAGACCGAGCTCCACGCCCACCCGTTCCGGTAAGTCCCGTTCGCGAGAGAGACCTCCTCGAACGTGCCGTCTCCTTTGTTCTTGAAGTAGCGGTTCCCGTGGAGCATCTCCTTCACGATGTCGAGGACGCGTTGTCGCATGAAGACCGCGATGAGCCACGGCGCGGGCGCCGGGTAGGCCTCCTGGTCGATGATCCAGCGCGAGTTCGAGCCCATGCCCGCCACGAAGAGGTCGGGGAAGCCGGTCCCGCTCCCGTCTCCGAAGCACGCGCTCATGTGGGCGCCGCGGTCGGTGATCCCGGTCTTCTCCGTCACGTCCTCGAACGTCGCGTCGCCGCGATTGTGGAAGAGGCGGTTCGGGCCGAAGTCGTTCGCGATGAACAGGTCGACGTGGCCGTCCCGGTCGTAGTCGACGGTCGTGCACGAGAGGCCCCAGCCCGTCTGGCCGAGCCCCGACTTCTCCGTCGCGCAGGTGAAGGTCCCGTCGCCGCTTCCCAGGAAGAGCTGGCTCGCCGTCGCGTTCTGAGCGTTGTAGATCGGATCGGGAGACTTCCTGAGGAGGTTCCCTCCGCTCAGGATGAACAGGTCCAGGTGCCCGTCCGAGTTGAAGTCGGCGAAGCAGGCTCCCGTCGTGTCGCCGCTCGATGCGAGGTGAGACGCGCTCTCGGGGACGAGCGTGAAGCGGTGCCCGTCGTTCTTGAAGAGCATGTTCTTTCCGTCGAGGACTCCCACGAACAGGCCCTGGTGCCCGCAGTTCTCCCAGTCGGCGAAGACGGCCATGCGGGCCTCGCCCTCGAAGGGGAAGTCGAGGCCCCACTCCTTGGTCACGTCGGAGAAGTGGCCCGCTCCCGTGTTCCGGTAAAGCCGGAGCGCCGCTCCGCTCACGAGGAGGATGTCGTCCTTCCCGTCTCCATCGATGTCGCCGACCGCGAGGCCGCTCCCGGCGATGTACTTCTGGACCTTCCCGAACCTGTCCTTGACTCCGCGCGAGGTCGTGTGGAAGTCGATCCCGCGCTCCCCGGTCTCGTCCACGAAGACGAGATCGCCTCTCACCTCGTCGCTCTCGCCGACCTGCTTGGAGGAGACGATCTCCCACTTGCCGTCGCCGTCGTGCTTCTGGCACGTGATCTTCCGCCGCTGCTCGAGCGTGCGCCTCGTCCCGTCCCTGTCGACTCCATCGAGCCGGAGAGCACAATCCGCGACGAGGAGGCCTCGCTCATCGGGTTGCGTGGCGGAGTCGATGATGCACTCCGCGTTCTCGATCCTCGCGAAGCCGTCGAGAAGACGGCGAACGTCTTCGACATGTTCGGAAATGCGAAGCTTCACGTGGGCGTAGAGCGCGACGACGGCTTCCACGTCCATGCTCTTGAGCGCGGTCGGATACTTCTTGTGGACGAGCGTGCTCACGGGGTCCACGACCTCGACGCGGGTCTTCTCCCACTCCGCGGTCGTCGCGGCGCAGCCCGCGAGGAGGCCCAGGGAGAGGAGCGCCCCCGCCTGGATCGCTCGCCCGGCGCCGCGGTCGCACGTTCTCATTGCACTCTTTCCCCGCTCATC
>JACQDU010000509.1 GCA_016200955.1 bacterium | reverse complement strand
TTCTCTGTGGCATCTGGGCAATCAGGGGAGAAGAAGATCGCAAAGAAGGATCTCCCCGCCCCGGTCGTGAAGGCGTTCACAGCGCAGTTCCCGCGTGCCGTGATCAAGGGCCAGGCGCTCGAGACCGAGAAGGTCCGGTCCGACTTCTACTACCGCATCGGGCTCGCCGTCATCGAGCTCGCCCCTCTCCGGGAGCGCATGGGAGACCTCGACCTCCTCGTCCCTCACTTCCTCGAGAGATGCCGGGGACCCGGTCCGCCCGCCGCGCTCACCGAGGATGCCTGGGCGAAGCTCCGGGGCCACGACTGGCGCGGCAACGTCCGCGAGCTCGAGGGCGTGATCTCGACCGCCTACGTCCTCGCGGGCAAGAAAGGCCCGATCACGGCGCACCACATCGAGCTGCCCTCTCTCGCGGGACCCGAGCCCGCGCGCCACGACCCGCTCGACCCCGGGGTCGTCGCGAAGGTCGTCGACGATCTCAAGGGAAACCAGAGCGAGGCCGCGCGGATCCTCGGCGTCGATCGAAAGACCATCGCCCGCAAGCTCGGGAAGACCTGATCGGGCGGCGGGTGGGACATCCGGTGGGATGTCCCAGGGATGTCCCACTCGATGTCCCACCTCGCCCGGGGCATCGTCCGACGTAAGCCCCTCTCTCGCGGGCTAAGTCTCCTTCGGCCGGGTTTGGCCTCCTCCGTGCGAAAGGAGTCGAGCGGCTCCTCCGCGGTCGGGAGCCGATCCAACCAACCCGAACCGCAAGGAGAGACAGCCATGTCCATCAAGCCCGAGATCATCCGTGGAGACGAGCTCGTCCTCGACCTGTTCATCGAGGCGCTCAAGACGCACGTCCCCGCCGCCGCTCACCTGACCTTCGACGGAACGGAGCTCCCGAAGCACGAGCTCCTCGACAAGGCCGTGGGGTTGCGCTCGCCCTTCAAGACGAAGCGCACCCTCAAGACCGAGCTCAAGAAGGCTCAGATGGAGCTCGACGCCAAGAGGCTCGAGATCCGGCACTTCGTGAAGTCGGCGCACACGTGCATCAAGGCCTTCCTCGGGGAGGAGAGCCCCGACATCGCGAAGTTCGGTTTCAAGCCCGACAAGAAGCAGCGCCCTCTCACGAGCGCCGAGAACCAGGCGCGGGCGAAGAAGGCCGAGGAGACGCGTCTCCTCAACCACACCATGGGCCCGGCGGAGAAGAAGCGCTTCGACAAGGCCCACGAGTCCGGCGGCACGCCTCCCGCCGGCGGGGCCGGCGCTTCCGACTCCGCGGGAGCCGGGGGCCCCACCCACGTCGCGTGAGACACCGTGACGAGAGCCGGGTGACTTCACCTCCGGGTCGCCCGGCTCTCGTCCTCGCGCTCCCTACCGCGCCGCTCTCAGGAAGGCGACGATCCCGGGAACGCCGAACAGCAGGTTCGGCAGCCACGCCGCGAGCCTCGGGTGAGCGCCTCCCGGCCGCGCTCCCATGTCCTCGCAGAACGCGGTGACGAGGAAGAACAGCGCGCAGATCCCCATGCACGCGAGGACGCCGATCGTCGCCTGCGCCTTGTCTCCCTTGTCTCCTCTCAGGACGAACGGGAGCCCGAGCAGGAGGAGGATCACGCTCGCGCTCGGGTAGCTGTAGCGCCGCTCGAGCTGGACTCCCAGGTGGCGGAGGAAAGGGCACCTCTCGTACTGCCGGCGCATCTGGTCGGTCGAGAGGTAGGTGATCGCGTAGATCGAGCTCTCCACGTCGAGGGGCTCTATGTCCGTCTCGATCGCCATGCCGCTCGCCGGGATCCTCACGACGGCGACGTGCTCGCCGCCGTCGCCCGGCTCGCAGCGGATGAGGATCCCGTCCCGGAAGACCCACGAGTTCGGCGAGGCGGCGTCCGCGGGGTGATGGAACGCCGTGGAGGCGATCGCGCTGACCGTCTCGCGGCCCTGCGCGTCGAGGAGCGTGTAGCGCGGCTCGTCGAGCTCCTGCTTCTTGGTGTCGAAGAAGCGAGCCGAGAGGACGCCGCCCGACTTGTCGGGGATCGGGCTAGGGATCAGGTAAGCGTGCTTCACCAGCTTGCTCTGTTCCTTCCTGAGCTGCGCGATCGATGCGGCGGGGATCACGTACTCGCGGTCGAGGAACATGAGAAATGCGAGGAACGCCGCCGCGAGGAAGATGGGAGTCACGATCCGCCAGGGAGGAAGCCCCGCGGAGAGGATCGGCACGAACTCGTTGTGGCGCTTCAAGTCGTGGACGACCCAAAGGCCCGCGGTGAGCGTCACGAAGGGCGCGAGCATGTAATAGATGTCGGGCAAGAGGGCGCCGTAGTAGCCCAGCCACGTGCTCGCGAGAGACCCGCCCGCTCCCATGAAGGTCCCGAGCTTGTTCAGGCTGTCCGTGACGATGAACACGATGAGGATCGCCGCCGCGAAGATCGCGTAGGTCACGGCGAACTTCCTCAAGATCCAGCGGTCGAGCGTCTTCACCGCCGCATCCTCCGCGCGAGCAGCGCGAAGCCCGCCGCCGCGACGAGGCTCGTCGCATCTCCCAGGAAGCACCAGAGCGGCCAGCCCCCGGGCTCCTCCGAGAGCGTGCGACCGACGAGCATGGGCCCGAAGTAGAACGCCGAGACGGCCGCGATCCCGTAGACGAACGGCACGAGCCGGTTCGGGTCCCTGAGAGCGATCGTGAGAGGGAACCCGATCGCGAGGAAGATGAGAGGAGCCGTCGCGACGGCCGCGCGCATGGCCATCTCGGCCGGGACTCCCTCGAGGCGGTCGTCCACGGCGATCGCCGCTCCCGCGACGAGGCCGCAGGCGCCGGCGAAGCGGCGGGCGTCCGTCTCCTTGGCGACGAGCTCGCGGAGCTGCCACGTCGAGTAGTCGTTGGTCTTGGTGCGTCCGCCTCCGCCCATGGGCTGGCGGTGGACGTAGCTGTCGAAGTGCCCCCGGATCGGCTCGTCCGGCTCGAAGGTGTCGGGGTTGCGCGAGAAGCGGGTCATGGAGACGTTCGCGAGCTCGAGCACCAGCTCGGGCCTCTCCCGCTCGTCGAGGACGGAGCGCACGTTCCCGCGCTCGGCGGTGATCGTCGTGGGCTGCCCCTCGACGTCCATGTGCAGGACGACTCCCTCGAGGAGCGGGCCCTTGTGGTGTCTCACGTAGATGTCGAAGCCCTGCTGCTTGAAGACGCGCGTCCACGGCCCTCCCTCGCCGAGCGAGAGGACCTCCTCGAGGACCGCTCGCTCGATCTCGCTCTTCTTCTGGTGGCAGTAAGGAAGCCACTCCGCCTGCAGGAGGAGAGACGCGAGCGAGAGGATCACCGCGAGCACGATCGCCGGCGTCGCGAGCGCCCGCGCCGGGATCCCGCAGCTCTCGAGCGCCAGCACCTCGCGGTCGGCGACGAGCCTCCCGTAGGAGAGCGTGAGCGCGACCAGGAAAGCCATGGGCACGAGGTAAGGGAACGTGTACGCGACCGCGTAAGGAAGGACTCGCAGGATCTGGAGGTACGTGAGCTCGTCCTTCATGAGCCGGAACACCGTCCCGAGGACGAACACGAACGTGATCGCGATGAGCGTGAGCGCGAACGTGCGCAGGAGCTCGAGGAGCACGTACCGCTCGAGGACTCGAATCACGGAGAGCCGTTCTAGCATGCTCCTGTCCGTGGTTGTCTCGCCTGCTGCGCCCGGAGCCGTCGGCCGCGAGCGAAGCGCAGGCCCGCTGCGAGAAGCGCCGCGGCAAGCAGTGACGCGGCGCGGATCGCCGCGTGGCCGAGCAGGGGGGAATGCGGGGGGCGCAGCCCCCCGCAAATGGTGCAATCCCCCCGTGGAAACCGGCGTCGTCCCCGCGAGGTCGATCCTCACTCCCACGGGAGGCTTCCTCGAGGGCTTCACGCACACGCTCAACCCTTACCGCGGATGCGCGTTCGGCCGCGCTCTCTGCGGGGTCTACTGCTACGCCTCCGAGACGCGCTACGGAAAGGACCGCGCGCGGGCCTGGGGGAGCTACGTCTTCTCGAAGGAAGGCGCCGCCTCGCTCTACCGGGACGAGGCGAGGAAGCTCCGCGAGAGCGGCTCGGCTCTCAGGATCTTCATGTCGAGCGTGACCGACCCTTACGTGCCGCAGGAGACGGCGCTCGGCGTGACGCGGGGGATCCTCGAAGCGATGGAAGACGAGCCCCCCGATCTCCTCGTGCTCCAGACGCACACGGGCGGGCCGGTCCGCGACCTCGGGCTGCTCGTCCGCCTCGGCAAGCGAGCGCGCGTGCTCGTCCAGATCACGGTCGAGACCGACCGGGCGAAGATCGACGGCTTGCCTCCTCACGCGACGCCTCTCGCGACGCGCCTCTCCGCTCTCCGAGCTCTAAAGGAGAGCGGCGTGGCGACCGTCGCCGTGTGCTCTCCTCTCCTGCCTCTCGACGATGAGAGGACGTTCGCGAAGACGCTCGGCTCTCACGCCCACGGAGCGATCCTCGACCACTGGCTCCTGGGAGACGGCTCGAAGAACGGCGCCCGCACGAAGCGCGCTCGCTCTCACGCGGAGCTTCCTCTCCCCGACGCTCTCGTGCGAGCCGGGCTCGGGGAGTGGAACACGCTCGAGCGCTTCTTCCGGGTCGCGAGCGTCTTCCAGGAAGTCCTCGGAGCCTCTCGCGTGGGCGTGAGCCAGGACGGCTTCCGTCGAGCCTGCACCGATCCGTCCTGGCCTTGCTGAGAGACGGGATCGCGCGGCCGGGCCTTTGGTAAGCTCGACCCTCTCGCGGAGGCGACCGTGCAGGACCACAGAGTCGGCGTGATCGGCGGAAGCGGGCTCTACGAGCTCGAGGGCTTCGAGGTGCGCGAGCGGCGCTCGGTCACGACGCCCTTCGGGCAGCCCTCGGACGAGCTCGTCCTGGGCACGCTCGAGGGCCGCGAGATCATCTTCCTCCCGCGCCACGGGCGCGGCCACCGCTACTCTCCCACCGAGGTCCCCTACCGCGCGAACCTCTTCGCCATGAAGGCGCTCGGAGTCGGGCGGCTCATCTCGGTCTCCGCGGTCGGCTCCATGAAGGAAGACATCCAGCCGGGTCACCTCGTCCTGCCCGACCAGTTCATCGACCGCACGGTCGCGCGCCCCCGGACCTTCTTCGAGCACGGGATCGTCGCGCACGTCCCGCTCGCGGACCCGGTGTGCGCCGACCTGCGCGGCGTGCTCCGCGACTCCGCCGACCGCGAGGGCGTCACGCGCCACGACGGCGGCACCTACGTGTGCATCGAGGGCCCGCAGTTCTCGACGCGCGCCGAGTCGAAGGTCTTCCGGAGCTGGGGCGTCTCCGTGATCGGCATGACGAACCTCCCCGAGGCGCGATTGGCCCGCGAGGCCGAGATCTGCTACTCGACGCTCGCTCTCTCGACCGACTACGACTGCTGGCACGAGACCGAGGAGGACGTGAGCGTCGAGAGGGTCATCGCGGTCCTCATGAAGAACGTGGACAACGCGAAGCGGATCATCCGCCGCGCGATCCTCGCGCTCGACGTGAAGACCCCGCGCACGTGCGCGTGCTCTCACGCCCTCAAGAACGCGATCATGACCCGCTCGGACGCCGTGCCCATGGTCACCAAGCGCGCCCTCGCTCCTCTCATCGGCCGTTACATAAGCGTCGAGGATCCCGAGGAGTCCTAGTCGGCCTGGTGGGAGCCACCGGGAGCGCGCCGTGTGGCTCGGCTCGCCGCGAGCCTCTAGACTGTCGCCGGGAACGGCCGTGCACGAGCGAGACATCGCCTTCGGAAAGCTCGCCATCTCACGCGGCCTCGCCTCGCGCGAGGTCGTGAGCGAGTGCTTCCGCGCGATCGTGCCGACGACGGCGACCCTGCGAGACGAGCTCGTCCGCCGGGGCGTCATGGCGCAGGCGCAGGCGAGCGAGCTCGACGCTCTCCTCGGAGGGGCGGGCGAGGCGGGCGAGCTCACGGTCCCCATGGCGGCGCCGTCCTCGATCACGGACACGTGGCACTCGCTCCACCCCGCGCCGCAAGCGGCCCCGGCGGCGCCCGCGCCGCCCGATCCCTTCGTGAGCTCGGGCGAGAGCACGATGCCGATGCCGCCGCCGCCGGCGGGCTCGTGGAGGGCGCCTCCCTCGCAGCCGCCCTTCGCGGCCGCCGCGACGCCGCCTCCCTTTCCGGCAGCGGCCACGCCGTTCCCGGCGGCCGCGCCGCCTCCTTTTCCGGCAGCGGCCACGCCGCTCCCGGCGGCCGCGCGCCCTCCATTCCCGGCGGCCGCGCCGCCACCGTTCCCGGCGGCGCCGCCTCCGCCGGCGTGGCGACCGACACCGGTCCCGCCGCCCGCGAGGCCGGGGAGCGGCCGCTACTCTCCGCCGGCGCCTCCCCCGCCGGCATCGGGAAGGCCCGGGAGCGGGGCTTACCCTGCGCAGCCTCCGCTCCCGGCGGGATCGCCGCCGCCCTCGGGGGTGTGGCGAGCAAGCGCTCCCTCGCCCGGCTCGTCCCAGGCGTGGAAGCCGACGCCTCCGCCTCCGAGCTCGGGATCGTGGAAGCATCCTCCGCCGTCTCCTCCGGCGGGAACGACGGGGTCGGGCGTGTGGAAGCCCACGCCGACTCCTCTGCCGTTCGACACGCCGCCCGGGACGGAGGCGCCTCCGGGGATGCGCCCGGCGCCGCCCGCGCGGAGCCCGCTCGAGCGCTCGGGCGAGGGGACGAGCGCGATCGCTCCGTGGCCGCTCCCGCCGCCGTCTTCCGCGTCCTTGCCTCTCCCGACGTCGCCGGACGTCCGCGCCAAATCGTCGCCCGACGCGCGAGCGAAGTCGTCGCCGTCGATCGGGACGTGGCCGCTCGCGGTCTCGGGCGAGGCCACGACCGCCCTCCCGCCGCCTCCGGCGAGCTTCTTCTCGAAGGCGCCGCTCGCCGCGGGCGACTTCGAGACGAAGCGCATGCCCATGGGCTCCGAGGCCGCGAGCCAGGGAGGCGAGGCGACGATGCGCATGCCTCCGCCCCCGAGCGGCCGCCACTCCGCGATGCCCGGCCCCGCGGCCCCGGGCACCGGGAGCGCGATCCCGGGCCCGGGCGTCGCGGCGTCGGGGATCCGCGAGGTCCTTCCCTCCGTGGGAGACGTCGTCGATCGCTACCGCATCCTCGCCGCTCTCTCGAAGGACGCGACGTGCGCCTCCTTCCACGCGAAGCACGAGATGCTCGACATCGAGGTCGCCTTCAAGGTCCTCATGATCGACGGCGACGAGGCCGACCGCTTCAGCGAGCGCCTGAGGCGCGGCCTCCAGGCGCTCGAGAGGGTCGATCGGCGAGCGGGGATCGCGAGGATCCGCGCGAACGGCCTCGTCGGGATCCGGCGCTTCCCCTGGGCGGCCTTCGACCTCGTCCGCGGGCGCGACCTCGCTTCGGTGCTCGGGGGCGGGCCGCTCGCGCCGCCCCGGGCGTTCGAGCTCTGCGAGAAGATCGCGCGCTCGCTCCACGCGTGCCACCAGGTCGGCCTCACGCACCGCTCTCTCTCGTCTTCCTGCATCGTCCTGAAAGAAGCGGGAGGAGAGCCGCTCATCCTCGACATCTGCCTCACGCGAGACGAGGCGCGCGAGCGGCTCGCGCGGACGTTCGAGCTCGAGGGCGCCGCCTTCCTCGCGCCCGAGCTGGTGCGCGGCCGCGGCTCCGAGCAGGACGTGAGAGCCGACGTCTACGGCCTGGGAGCGATCCTCTACGACTGCCTCGTCG
>JACQDU010000508.1 GCA_016200955.1 bacterium | reverse complement strand
TCGCGGGCGCTCGCGAGGAGCGCTTCTCCCGCGGGCCAGAGGAGCGGCGTCGCCGCGGCCGTCGCGAGGGCGACGAGCGCGCCGCGCCCGACGAGCGGGAGGAGCGCCACGTCCTGGCAGGCTTCGAGCACGAGAGCCTCGACCGCCTTCGAGGCGATCGCGAAGAGGAGCACCGCGAGAGGCGCCACGACCCACGCGTCCGCCCGGACCTGCGAGCGCAGCGATCCCAGGAACGCCGCTCCCAGCGCGAGGCGCGCGGCTCCCAGGCCGAAGGGCGTTCCCGAGGGAAGGTCGAGGAGAGCTCCCAGGACGGCCGCGAAGATGCACGCCGCGAGCGGCTCCGCGCGCAGCGCCGCGAACGCGACTCCCAGGAGGATCGGATCGGGCGAGAAGAGCTCGAGCCCCGAGAGCGCCGGGATCGCTCGCCTGAGCTCGAGGATCCAGAGAGGCGACGCGAGGAGGACGAGGCTCGCGAGCGTGCGCCTCACCTCCGCTCCTCCTCTCGTGGCGAGGCGAGGAGCGCGTCCGTGAGAGCGCTCTCGTCGTTCTGTCTCACCACGACCACGCGCTCGAGCCGGGCGAGGTCCACGGCGGGGGCGACCTGCGCTCTCAGGAAGCCTTCGCCGTGAGCGCGCTCGACCAGGACGATCGTCCCGAGGACCGCGGGAAGGCCGCAGAGCGTCGAGGCGCGCGAGGCGAGGAGCACGTCTCCCTTGCGCGGCGCCTTCTCCGGCTCATCCACGAGCGACGGCGCCGGCACGAACGCGAGGAGCGGACCTCCCGTGCCGTACACGAGGCCGTCTTGCCGCGCGCGCGCGTCCGTCGCGCGGAGCCGGAAGGTCGGGTCCGTCACGAGCCGGACCTCGGAGCGGTCGCGCGTCACGAGCCCCGTGAGCCCGACGAGCGCGTTGCCTTCGAGGACGGGCGCTCCGGCGCGGACGCCGTCGCGCTGGCCGCGCCCCAGGACGAGGCGCTTGACCGGGTCCGCCGCTCCCGCGAGCGGGAAGGCCTCCGCCGGGATCAGGCGGAGGTCGGCGCTCGCCGCGATCTCTCTCGCCGCGCCGGCCTTCTCGAGGTCGCGCGCGAGGCTCTCTTGCTCGGTCTCGAGGAGAGCGATCCTGTTCGCGAGAGCGCGCTCGCGGTCGGTCGGAGAGGCTTCCTCGCATCCGCCCGGCTCGCCCGGCGAGGCACGCGAGACGAGGTCGAGCGCCGCGCCTCGGATCCTCTCCCGCATCCTCTCGGGAAGCGCGGCGACGAGGAGGCACGCGAGAACGACCAGCCAGTGCCGTCCCGGGACGACGTCGCGGCTCACGTGGGCTCTCCTCGACTCCCTTGTTTATCGGTCCATCACGGACCGGAGCTTGCGGCCCGAGGCGGCGCCCGGAAAACGGGGAGCGCATGCGGCGCGGCGTTGCCATCTTCGTCGCGAGGCTCCCATGGCTCGGAGAAACGTCGCCTTCGCTCTCGTCCTCGGCATCGGCATCGGAGCCGGCGCCCTCGCCGCGGGCCCTGCCATCGTCCGCTCGGCGGGTTTCGGCGGAGGCGGCGACGCCTCCGGCTCCCGCGGAGCGCAGGACCCGGTGCAGCGCCTCGCCGACGCGGAGCGCGCGCTCGCCACGGAGCGGGCGGCGCTCAAGACGGAGCGCGCGAAGCTCGACTCCGAGCGAGCGGCGCGCGCCCAGGTCGAAGCAGCGCGCGCTCTCGCGGAGAAGGAGCTCGCCCAGGCGAGGGAGCAGCTCGGCGTCGTCTCGCGCTCGGGCGCCGGCCCGGGCTCGACGCGCGAGGCGCACGGCGACGGCTCCGCCGGCTCCACCGACGGGAAGGCCGCGGCGCTCGACCCGAAGACCGCGAAGGAGCGCCTCGAGAAGCTCGAGCCCCAGGTCCGCGAGGCCCTCGAGAAGAGAAACGGCGCGAAGGCCATGGCTCTCTTCAAGGAGCTCGCCTCTCTCGGGAAGGACGGGTGGCCTCTCGCCGCGAAGCTCGGGACGGCGCTCGCGCAGGGCATGGAAGAAGGCGACGGCGGAGGGCTCGGCCTCAGCGGGATCGAGTACCTGAAGGGGATCGCGACCGCGGACCTCCCGGGCCTCTACGCGGACGCCGTCCTGAACCCGCAGCCTTACGACCTCTCCTTCAGGAAGCTCGCCGTGTGGGGTCTCTACCTCGGAGACAAGGAGGGCTCGATCCCCGCGCTCCTCAAGGCCCTCGTGACGGAGAACGACGACTCGGTCTCGCAGATGATCGCGGGGCTCCTCGTCCAGAACCACGACCCGGCGAGCTTGCCCGGTCTCCAGACGGCCTTGAACGCGCAGCGGAATCCCCAGACGAGGCAGACCCTCGTGAGCGCGATCTCCGAGATCCCGGGAGAGCAGGCCCGCCGTCCAGAGAGCGGCGGCCCTGAACTTCCAGGTGCGCGAGGCTCCCGCCGCGGGCTTCCTCGTGACGGGAGTGAATCCCGGCTCGATAGCGCAGACGGCGGGCTTGCTCGAAGGCGACATCATCACGAGCTACCGCGGCCTCGCGATCCCGAACCAGAACGCTCTCGGGAAGGCCATGACCGGAGTCCAGCCCAACGAGCCGATCGCGATCGAGGTCTTCCGGAACGGCCAGACGCAGCCGCTCGCGGTGAAGCCGGGCCAGCTCTGGCAGATCGGCGTGAACGGCCGGTTCGCGCGGCCCGCGCTCCGGTGACGTCTCAAGGAGAGACGGCGAACGTCCGATAAAGCGAGACGGAGGAGCCATGGAGTCTCCGCTCGCGCTCGCGCTCGCCGCGCGCGAGGCGCCCCTCGAGCGCCTCACCGCGCTCGCCGCTCTCGAGGAGACGCGCTCGCGCTTCCTCTCGCGCTCGCGCTCGAAGGCGACGGCGCGGACTTACTCCGCGGACCTGCGCCACTTCTTCCGCTTCCTCGGGAGCGAGGATCCGTGCGGGATCCCATCGCTCGACGAGGCGCGAACGGTCAGTTGGCGCGAGGTCACGGCTTACCGCGACCGCTTCTTCTTGCCCGACGCGAGGACCGGGAGGAGCGAGCTCGCGGCCGAGACCGGCGCGCGGCGGCTCTCCGTCGTCGCGAGCTTCTACGACGAGCTAAGGAGAGCCGGCGTCGTGCGGGAGAACCCGGCGCGCGACGTTCCTCGCCCGCGAGCCTCGCAGGAAGGGAAGACGCGCGGGCTCTCTCCCGGGGAAGTCGATCGCGTCCTCGCCAAGGTCCCGCGCGGCTCGCAGAGAGGCGAGCGAGACCTTCTCCTGCTCGCCGTGTTCTTCTTCCAGTGGCTGAGAGTCGCCGAGGCCGTGCGCTTGCGCGTCGAGGACATCTCACGCGACGGAACGATCCCGACGCTCCGCGTGCGCCAGAAGGGCGGCCGGGAGCGAGTCCTTCCTCTTCGCGCCGAGGTCCTCGAGCTCGCCCTCTCTTACATCGAGCGCTTCGAGGTCGCGGGCTTCCTCTTTCCCGCGCTGTCGCCGGGAGCGCCGGACGACCGCCCGATCTCTCCCGAAGGAGCGCGGCTCGTCTTCAAGCGAGCGTGCGCGGGAGCGGGGATCGACGCGAGCCGCGTCTCGCCGCACTCCGCTCGCGTGACCGGGATCACGGCCGCTCTCGTGGCGGACGTGCCGCTCGACATCGTGCAGGACTTCGCGGGACACGCTCGCCCCGAGACGACGCTCCGCTATCACCGAGCGCGGCGCCGCCTCGATCGGTCTCCTCTCGCGGCCTTGCCGTTCCGGATGCCGCGAGAGGCACCGTGAGCCGGCTCACGCGCCCGTCTCGCCCTCGTCGCGAGCGAGCGCCTGGATCTCTCCCGCGACGTAGACGCGACCCGAGTCCTTCCCCTTGCACCAGGAGATCGACTCCCGCGCTTCCTTCGTCTCGATGAACTCCTCCCAGAAAGGAAAGGTGCGGCACTGCCGCGGGCGCTGCTCGTAGACGGTGCAGCCGGCTCCGTCCTTCCAGAAGATGCAGTCGTGGTTCGCGCGCTCGACGAGGGAGAAGCGCGCTCCGATGCGGCGGAGGTAAGCGCGGCCGAACGAGTCCACGGACATCGAGAGGCGCTTCGCGAGCGCGCGGATCTCGTCCTCGCTCACCCAGACGTAGCCGGGCTCGGGGCCGCGGCAGCACTTCCCGCACTGCTGACACGTGAAGCGCAGCCCGGATGCGTACCAGGGTCGCGGCGGCGTCTCCGACAAGGCTCAGGCCTTGACGAGCTTGGTCGAGGTCTGGAGCTCGATGCGCTTCGCGAACTCGCCCTCGAGCGGGCGCGTGCTCGTGACGAAGACCTGCGCGAACTCGTCGTCGAAGCCGCGGAGGAGCTCGAGGAAGGCCTGCCCGCGCGTCTCGTCCGCCGAGGCGAGCGGCTCGTCGAGGAACAGGAAGTGAGCTCCCGAGATCCCGCGCGAGGCGACGAGAGCTCGCGCGAGGCCGAGCCGGAGCGCGAGGAGGACCTGGTCCGCGGTCCCGAACGAGATGTCGACGAGCCGCACGAAGTCGCCGCGCTCGTTCGAGAAGACGCGGAGGTCGAGGTCGGCATCGAGCCGCGTCTTCCGGTAGCGACCGCCCGTGAGGCGCGGGAGGACGACCTCGATGTAGCGCGTGATCCCGGGGCCGAAGCGCGCCTTCATGGCCTTCACGAGGTCGTCCTGGAGCCTCAGGCACTCCTCGTGGACGGCCGTGTCCCGGGAAAGAGGAGCGAGGACTTCCTCGATGCCGGCGACCTTGACCTCGAGCTCCTGCGCGCGCGCGGCCGATCTGCGCGCGCTCGCCGCGAGCGCGGGCCTCGGCGAGGCGGGACTCGGCGCGGGCGCGCGTGTCGCGTGCCTTCCGGTAAGTCTCCTCGGCCGAGGAGAGGGCACCCTTCGACTCCTCCTCGCTGCCGAGGACGTTTTTCAAGACGACGCGCTCTCGCTTGAGCGCGTCCCGGAGGTCGTCGGCGCTCGGGGCGCCGGACTTCACGGCGTCCATGAGAGCGCGGAGGCCGCTCTGCGTGTCGAAGATCGGCTTCGCCTCGGGCCGCGCCTCGAAGACCTTCTGGAGGGCCTCGAAGAGAGAGCGCGCTCCGTCGGCGAGCGTGCCGTCCTGGCCGGCCGAATGCAGGGCCTCGAGCTCGATCCGGGAGCGAGCGGCCTGCGCGGCGGCTTCCTCGACTCGCTTCTCGAGGGCCGCGAGGTCGAGCGAGGCGAGGTCCTGGGGCGGAGCCTGCCGCGAGCGCTCGTCGAGCGCCTGGTCGGCGCCCTCGAGCGCTCGCTGGGCCGTCTCGCGGATCCGCTGGGCGTCGCGGAGGCGCGGCTCGGCCTGCGCGCGGTCCTTCTCGAGCGCGTCGATCTTCTTCTGAGCTTCCTCCACGAGAGCGTCGGGCGAGAGGTCGCTCTGGGAAGCGTCCTTCGCCGCCTCGGCGAAGGCCGTCACGGCCTTCGCGATCGCCTCGTCTCCCTCGATGCGGCGGGCGGTGACGTCGATGTCGCGGAGGTGAGTCGCCAGGAAGCCCTCGCACGCGGCGAGGTCTTGCCTGAGCTTCGCGACGGACGAGCTCAGCTCCTCCAGGTGAGCGTTCGCCTTCGATGCCTCGACCGCGACGGACCGGCGACCGAGGAAGGCGAAGATCGACCAGAGGAACGAGACTCCCCCGAGCACGGCGAGCGCCCAGAAAGCCTTGTACTCGCCGATCCTCACGGTGTGCCCTTCGAGCGAGAGCTCGAGCGGCTTGTAGAAGTCCCGGAGGAAGGGCTTGTCCACGGGGAGCCTGAGCCCGAGGGCGCCCGCGCCGCACACGAGGAAGATCAAGGTGAGGACGACGAGTTTGATCGTCCGCCACTTCTTCGCGCTCGCGAGCTTCTCCGCTCGCTCCGTCTCCCGTGCCGTTCTTTCGCCGAGAGAGAGGCCGCCCGAGCTCCCGCCCTCGCCGCGGCCCTCGGCCTGGGCCACCTCGGCCCTCAAGCGAGCGCCGCGGGCATCGACGAGCGCCGCGAGCGCTCGCGCCGCCTCCCGCGTCGCGCGAGCACGCTCGAGCGCGGCCTTGGCCTCGCTCCTCGCCTTCTCGTCCTTCGCGAGCGTCGCCTGCGCCTTCTCGAGGTGAGGCTTCGCCGCCGCGAGAGAGCCGGCGAGGACGGCGCGCGCCTGCGCGAGCCTCATCTTCTGCGCGTTCGCGAGCACGGCCCCCTCGAGCCGCGAGAAGGCCAAGAAGCCGTCCCGGCGAGCGTCGGCGCCGTTCGTCGCGCGCTCGCGGGCCGCACGGGCGGACTCCTCGCGCGTCGCGGCCTCGCCCGCTTCGGCCTCGGCCTCGGCGAGCTCGCGCGTCGCGGCCTCGCCGGCCTCGCGGTCGCCCTCGGCCTCGAGGAGGAGGGCGCGCGCGACGACGAGGTCGCGGTCGAGCGTGCGGCTCCTCTCGCGGGACTCGTCGAGCTCGCGCGCGACGAGGCTCCGGGCGCGCTCGACGGCCGTGATCCCGAGCATGTCGTAGATGATCCGGCGCGTGTTGTCTCTCGTCGCGTGGCGGACGAGGTCGAGCTCCTTCTGGGCGACGTAGAAGCTGTAGCGGAACTCGGGGAAGGAGAAGCCGAGGACGCGAGGGAGAGCGCGCGCGACCTCGCGCGGGTTCGAGCCGAGGAGCTGGCCGGAGGGCGCGTAGAGGCGCGCCTCGACGCCGCCGCCTCGCTCGATCGTGCGCTCGATCTTGTAGACGCCGGGAGCGCGGTGGACGGTGTCCCCGTTCCCGCCCCCGTCGCTCGCGAGCTCGAACTCGATCGTCGTCGTGGCGCGGTCGGAGTCCCAGTGGATCGCCTGGGCGGGGTCGGTCTCCTCGGTGCGGACCGTGCGGCCGAAGATCGCGAAGGCGACGGCCTCGCCTATGGTCGTCTTCCCCGCCTCGTTGTCGCCCTCGATGGCGATCGCGCCGCGCGGGAGGTCCGCGAGCTCGAGCGACTCGTACTTCATGAAGTTCTCGGCGCGGAGCGAGCGGAGGATCATCGGGTCTTCTCTTGCGCGGGCTTCTCGGCGCGATCGTCCTTGAGCGCGGTCCCCGTGACGCGGGCGAGCGCGAGGCGTCCGAGGTCGAGCGCCGCGGCGGCGAGGTTCGCCTTCTCCGACTCGCCGAGGCGAGAGAGCGTGTCGATCCGGGCGCGCACGTAGCTCTCGAACTCCTCGAGGGGCGTGCGGATCTCGAGGACCTCGAAGGCCCGCCTCGGGTCGAGGTCGGGGCCCAGGGCGCCGTCGTCGTCGTGAATGGCGTCGAAGGAGAGCGGGCCCTCGTCCCGCGCATCGGCGTTGGGATCGGGGCGCTTCGTCCCGGTCGCGGCGCTCTCGTCGCGGGGCGAGTCGGCCATCGGGTCAGCTCCTGCGGGTCGGGCGTGAACCCGATTTCACTCGGATTTCACGCGTTCCGAGAACACCGTGCGGGGGGCGAGATTCTAGAGTGAGCCGTCTTGGCCATCAAGACTCCATCGCGCACTTCCCCCGCGGTTTATGGGAGCGGCGCCCCCGGCGGCAGGGGGTCTTCCGGCGAGCGAGAACTCCTCCCGCGTCCGGGACGAAGTCGCACGGCGCGGCTATACTCCCGGGCGTCCCATGGCTGCAAAGCTCAAGGTCATCATCAGCGATTTTCATATCGGAGAGGGTCAAGAACGCGGGTCCTTGAACCCCTGGGAGAACTTTCACCACGACGATAAGTTCGCCGAGCTCCTCCGGTACTATTCGACCGATTACTACGAGGACGAGGATGTCGAGCTCATCATAAACGGCGACTTCTTCGACTTCCTCCAGGTGCAGTACGAGGGCGAGTTCACCGACATTATCACGGAGGATATCGCCGTCGCGAAGCTCAAAGCCTGCCTCGACGGCCACCCGACCGTCACGCGAGCGCTCGCCGCGTTCGTGGAGTCGCCCCGGAAGCGCATCACCTACATCCCGGGCAACCACGACATCGACCTCGTCTTCCCTCGCGTGAGGCGTCTCTTCCGGGAGCTCGTCACCGGCTCTCCCCTCGACGAGCGCATCCGGTTCATCGTCGACCGCGAGTACTACGAGTTCGACGGGGTCCAGGTCCACCACGGCCACCAGCTCGAGGCGATGAACTCCTTCGACATGAACCGGATCTTCCTCTCGAAGGGCCTCCCCGCTCCCATGCTGAACTTGCCCTGGGGGAGCATCTTCATCCTCAAGGTCCTGAACACGCTCAAGGAGAGGCGGCCTTACATCGACCGCATCCAGCCCTTCAGCCTCTACCTCTACGGGGCGCTCTTCCTCGACACGCGCTTCGCCATGCAGCTCTGCGCGCTCGCGCTCTACCAGTTCCTGAAGACGCGCGTCTTCACGCCCTTCAGCAGGAAGCGCCGATCGAGCGTCCTCAAGACCCTGAAGACGATCTTCGAGTTCTCCGCCTTCCCCGACTTCGACTTCCACGGGAGGAAGCTCCTCGAGAAGCAGGACCACGTGCACGCGGTCCTCCTCGGGCACACTCACCTCGCGAAGGTCAGGCGCTTCGGGCGCGACAAGATCTACGTCAACACCGGCACCTGGACGGACCTCATCTCGCTCGACATCGCCGCGTTCGGCATGAGGAACGAGCTCACCTACGCCGTCGTCGAGTATCCCGAGGGCGAGGCGAGGCCTCGCGTCGGGCTCAAGGCGTGGACCGGGTATCACGAGCTCTGGCGGGACATCAACTTCGCGTAGTGTCTCTCGCGTGGACGCCGTTCGAAGAAGATCGCGGAAGAAGCTCCCTCGCGACGAGAGCCCCCTCGGCCGCGGCGACGG
>JACQDU010000507.1 GCA_016200955.1 bacterium | reverse complement strand
CGATCGAGACGAGTCCGATCATCCGCTCAAGTGCAAGAAGTGCGAAGCCATCGCGGAGAAGCTCTCCCGCGAGAACCCGAGCGTCTGGACCCTCCAGCTCAAGTACGACCGCCCGAAGCGCGTGGAGGTCAAGCGCGAGCTCAAGGAAGGCTCCGAGGTCTACTGGTACATCTATTACGAGATCAAGAACATCGACAAGATCGACCGCCCTTGCTTCATCGACGTCATGGCCGAGTCCGACAAGGGCAAGAACCAGCACTGGTACCACGACCACGCGGTCCCCGAAGTCGTGGCCGAGCTCAGGAAGATCCTCGCGATCAAGGACGACGAGGTCCTCCACACTCAGGTCGAGCTCACGACGCCGAACAAGGGCGAGGCGAACCAGCTCCCCAACAAGGACGGGACCGTCAGGGGCGGCGAAGCGAAGCTCGCTCTCCCGTCGATCAAGCCGGGCGAGACCAAGAGGTGCGTCGCGATCTTCCCGAAGTTCGACAACGAGATGGACGTGCTCACTGTCTACTTCCACGGCCTCTGCAACACGATCGCCGGCATCCCGAGCGAGACGAGGGCATCCAACTTCCCATCGCCCCACGAGACCGTCCTGGTCGACGGCTCGAACCCGGAGACGAGCCCGGTCGCCGAGGGCGAGGGGCGCTTGATCGCGGACGACGCGAAGAACGCCGGGGACTACAAGCGGAAGGTCATCGACCGCGTCTACGCGATCGAGTACGAGTGCCCCGGTGACGAGTTCGCGAAGTCGGTCCGCTCGATCCCGAAGCACGAGGAGCAGACCCTCCGCCCGAAGAACCTCGCGCGGTACCCCGACGACCCGGTCAAGTACCACGACGTGGGAGTCTTCGGCACCGAGATCATCGAGCCGGAGGAGAAGCAGATCGAGGGGAAGAAGGCGTCTCCGTTCACCTTCCTCGCGAGGAAGTGGATCCAGGTGGAGCGCACGATCAAGAGCGACCTCAAGTAGGTCACGGGAAGATTGGACGACCGCCAGCGGGCTTTCACGGAAGGCCTCACGAAGGAGGAGCGGCTCCTCGTCGCGATCCGGGACGAGCTCTACGAGGGAAGCTGGGACGAGCTCGTCTCGGACCTCGAGGCGAGGAGGAACAGGAAGCCGTTCGTCTTCAAGCTTGCGAGCCGTCTCGAGGAAGACCTTGCGCGCATAGGAAAGCTCCGAGCCTTCGAGAAGGAGCATGCCGTGGACCTGGGCGCCCTCTTGGGGGCCCCGGGTCGGGACGAGGAGGTCGGGCGAGGACCATGAAGGGCATCCGAGAGCTTGTCGTCGTCGTCCTGGGAGCGGCCGCGATCGCGGGCTGCAACGAGGTCCAGAACCGGCGCCCCGTCGAGCAGCCGCGCGTCTCGCGCACCGAGGCCGCCGCCTCCGCCGGAGGCCGCCGCGAGCGCCCCCAGCCGACCGACGAGAAGCGCCTCTCGGCCTTCGGGCTCGAGGTCTTCTGGGACAGCTACATCCGGGACGAGACGATCTCGAAGCTCCAGTTCGAGGGAGACGAGACGAACGGCTCGATCTACGCGTTCACCGAGTCGAACCGCCTCTACCAGGTCGACGTGCAGTCGGGGAAGGTGAACTGGGTCTTCGAAGTGGGGCGGCCGCTCTCCTTCACGGACCACCAGAAGCCGATCGCCGAGTTCAACTACCCGAAGACGGACGACGGCACCAAGCGCTACGACGAGGTCTACTTCATCGCCAAGGACACGCTGTTCGCGCTCGACAAGGCGGACGGGATCGAGCTGTGGCGACAGCAGCTCAAGTTCGGGCCGGCCTCTCCGCCGCAGGCGACGCCCTCTCACGTGCTCGTGGGGGCGTGGGACCGCCGCGTCTACGCCTTCAAGAAGGACGACCCGACGACCTACGACTGGAGCTGGGTCACGGGAGGGGACGTGACGGCTCGCCCGGCGCAGGACAGCCCGACGGCGTTCGTCGCCTCGACCGACGGGACGCTCTACACGTTCGACGCCGTGAAGGGCGAGCCGATCGCGACCTTCCACACGGACAAGCCCTTGACCGCGGACCTCCTCGTCTACAAGGACCTGCTCTACATGGGCGGCGAGGACTACAACTTCTACGCCCTGAGGAAGGACGGCGGCCAGGAGTTCCGCTACGGGACCGGCGCTCCGATCAAGAAGCAGCCCATCGCGATCGCGAACCCGACGGAGAAGGTCGCCGGAGGCACCGCGAAGTCGTGGACGATCTACGCGGTCACCGACGGACCGGACGGCGGCTGCTTCGCCTTCCTGCGCTCGGGCCGCGCCGCCGGCCGCGCGGCCGAGGGCGGGACCTCCAGGACCACGAGCCACGAGTTCCTCTGGAAGCGCGACGGCGCGGAGCAGGTCCTGGCCCGCGGCCGCGACGTCGTCTACCTCCTCGAGCCCGGCGTCCGCGGCGACACCTCTCGCATGAAGCGCGTCGTCAAGGTCGACGCGAAGTCCTGCTACGTGCGCGATGAGGTCAAGTACAACGGCGTCGACTACTACCTCACGAACACGTGCGATCCCAACAATCGCAAGAACATCGCGGGCGGCATCGTGTTCGCGGGCTTCAGGAACGGCTGGATCATCGCCTACAAAGAGAAGAGCCCGTACGCCGAGTAGCCCCGGGGGGGCTCGCCGGCAGCTTCGATGGAACCGCAGAGACGCCGCAGCGCGCAGAGCTTCCGCGGAGACCCTCGGCGCGCCTCCGCGCACCCTGCGCCTCTGCGGTGAGCGCATCCTCGAGACGCGATCAACGGCGAGCCGGCGCTCTCACTCTCCGACGAACAGCCGCTGAGCGAGGCTCTTGTGCAGGCCCGCCTTCGAGATCTTGTCGGCGGTCTTCTCGATCTCGTAGGGGACTCGCCGGAAGCTGAAGCTCCCGTCGTCGCGCGCGAGGACCCAGCAGGCGCGGTTGTCGCCGTCGCGAGGCTGGCCGACGGAGCCGACGTTCACGATCATCTTGCGCTTGGCGACCTTGAAGCGCTTCCCCTCGACGGCCGGGACGTAGTGGACCTGCTCCTCTCCCTCGAGCACGAAGATCCCGGGAATGTGAGTGTGCCCGAGGAAGCAGGCGCGCGCGTCGTCCATGTCGCGGTCGAAGACCATGAGAGCTTCGATCTTCTCCGTGACGTAGTCCATGTTCGAGATGGGCGAGCCGTGCGCGAGGAGCCAGTCGCCGATCCTGTGAGTCGCGGGGAGCGTGCGCACGTAGCGCCAGCGCTCGCTCTGGGTCGGGTTCTTCGCGCCGAGCCGGGGCTTCAGTTGCTTCCGCGTCCAGAGAGCGGCGCGAGCGGCGATCCGCTTGAAGCGCGAGGGGATCCTCCGGCCCACGGCCTCGTCGTGGTTCCCCTCGATGACGAGCGAGAAAGAACGGCGTGCGATGTCGATCACGGGGTTCGGGTCGGGGCCGTAGCCGATCACGTCTCCCAGGCACACGATCTTCTTGACGCGCTTCGAGTCAATGTCCGCGAGGACCGCTTTCAGGGCCTCGAGGTTCGAATGCAGGTCCGAGATGAAGGCGATCCGTTCGCTCACGGGAGATCGGTGGCTCTCTCTTACCATTCAGCATTCGCCGAAGGCGAATGCGGTGGTGCAATAGTTCACTTGCGCCGCAGGCGCTAGTGAATTCCCGGCCCGCGTGCCCGCGCGCGCGGAGTGGAGAGAGCGCGCAGGATCGCTCGCGCCTTCGCGAGAGTCTCCTGGCGCTCGCTCTCGGAGTCCGATGCGAGGACGATCCCGCCGCCGGCGCTCGCGAGGGCCCTGCCTTTCTCCCAGTAGACCGTCCTTATGAGCACCGAGAGGTCGAGAGCGCCGTCCCAGCCCACCCAGCCGAGGGCTCCCGTGTAGATGCCTCGCCTCACGGGCTCGAGCTCGTCCACGATCTCGATCGCGCGGAGCTTCGGCGCTCCCGTGACGCTCGCGGGAGGGAAGGCCGCGCGCACGAGAGCGTCCCAGGCGAGGCCCGGTTCGAGCTCGGCCTCGAGGACGCCCACGGTGTGATGCACGGAAGGCCAGGCCTGCGCTCTCCTCCCCTCGCGCGAGAGGCGCAGGAACCGCTCGGGCGAGCACGAGAGGACGCGCCTCCCCGATCCGAGGTCGAGATCGGCCATGAAGGGAGCCGGCGTGAGCGCTCGCAGGAGCGCGTAGAGCTCGTCCGCGGACACGAGCGGCCTCGCCTCGAAGCGCTGGGAGAGGTTCACCTGGAAGACGTCGCCTTCCCGTATGTAGCGCTTCACGCGAGCGACCGCGCGGCGGTAATTCTCGGGCGAGAAGTTCGACCTCGCTCGCCCGAGGCTCGCCTTCGCGAGCGGCGCGGGCGGCTCCGGATCCTCGGGCAGCGCCTTCGCTCGCTCGAACGCTGCTCCGGCTTCTTCGAGAGAGAGGCCGTCGCGGGAGAAACCGCCGAGAAGGAGAACGCGCCCTCGCGCGTGGTCCCAGACGATCACCGAATCGAAGACGCTTGCGTGGAGGTCCGGCGGCGGAGCTCGATCGGGCCTCGCGCTCGTGGGCCATCGCTCGAGGCGTCTCCCGTAGTCGTAGGAGAGCAGCAAGACGGCCCCTCCCGCGAAGGGAACGCCGGCGCGCGAGGCGAGCTCTCTCGCTCCTCCGGGCGCTTCTCGCTCGATCAGCACCCGGAGGCGCGCGAGAGGGTCGGTCTCCTTGGAACGAAGAGAAGCGCCGTTTCTCGTCTGTATTCGAAGGTATCTTCCGGGAAGGGCAACGACCGTCGCGACGGGCGACGCCGTGACGAACGAGAAGGCCCCGAGCCCGTCGGTCTCGAGAGCGCTGTCGAGGAGCGCGACTCCCCTGGCTCCTCTCTCACGGAGAGCTCTCGCGACGCGGTGAGGCGGAGGAAGCGAGGCGCTCTCGCCGAGCTCGATGATCTTCGGGGGGCGTGCGCTCACTCAGGTTCTGTTTGGAAGGGGAAAAGAGACGTAACCGCCGAGGCGCGGAGGACGCGGAGTTTTCGCAGAGGATCTCCGGGGAGTCGTCCTCTGCGCACCTCTGCGCGATGCTCTGCGCCTCTGCGGTTCATGTCGTTCTTCAAGAGTCTGCTAGGTCTTCAGCATCTTCCGATGCTTGCCCTTGCCCGTCGTGTCCGTGGCGTTCCCGTCGGCGAGGCGCCGCTGGCGCTGCTCCATGTAGACCTCGTAGGAGCCCTCGCACCAGTGGACCTTGGCGTCGCCCTCGAAGGCGAGGATGTGAGTCGCCGTGCGGTCGAGGAAGTAGCGGTCGTGCGTCACGACGATCGCGCAGCCGGGGAAGCCCAGAAGCGCTTCTTCCAGGACGCGGAGCGTCTCGAGGTCGAGGTCGTTCGTGGGCTCGTCGAGCACGAGCACGTTCCCGCCGCGGCGGAGGAGCTTCGCGAGCTGCACACGGTTCCTCTCGCCTCCCGAGAGCTTCCCGACGACGCTCTGCTGGATGTCGCCTCCGAGGAGGAAGCGCGAGAGGTACTGGCGCGTCGGCATCTGCTTCTTGCCGATGTAGATGAACTCCTCGCCGCCCGAGACTTCCTGGTAGACCGTCTTGTTCGGATCGAGCGTCTCGCGGCCCTGGTCCACGTAGCAGAAGCGCACCGTCTCGCCGACCTCGATCGTCCCGGAGTCCGGCTTCTCCTGGCCGAGGAGCATGCGGACGAGCGTCGTCTTCCCCATGCCGTTCGCGCCGACGATCCCGACGATCCCTCCCGGAGGCAGGTCGAACGAGAGATCCTTGATGAGAGTCCGGTCGCCGTAAGCTTTCGTGAGGTTCTTCACGTTGACGACCTTCGTCCCGAGCCTCTCGGCCACGGGGAGGCGCAGCTCGACGTTCCCTTCCTGTCCCTCGAGCGACTCGTACTCCTCGAGGAGCTTGTGGTAGTTCTTGATGCGGGCCTTGTTCTTCGTGGTGCGCGCGGCGACGCCCGCGCGGAGCCACTCGAGCTCGCGGGAGAGGACGCTCTCGCGCTTCTTCTGCGTGCTCTCGCGCGTCTTCTGGAGCTTCTCCTTCGCCTCGAGGTAAGCGGAGTAGTTCCCCTCGTAGACGCGGATCCTTCCCTTGTCCACCTCGCACGAGATCCGCGTGACGTGGTCGAGGAAGTAGCGGTCGTGCGTCACGAGCATGACGGTGCCCGTGTAAGCCGCGAGGAACTGCTCGAGCCACCCGACCGTCTCGGCGTCGAGGTGGTTCGTGGGCTCGTCGAGCAGGAGGAGATCGGGGTGCTTCATGAGCACCTTGCAGAGAGCCACGCGCCGCTTCTCACCGCCGGAGAGGTGCTCGACCCTCGAGTCGCCCGGCGGGCAGCGGAGCGCGTCCATGGCGACCTCGAGCCGGCGGTCGATCTCCCAGGCGTCCTTGTGGTCGAGCTCTCCCTGGACCTTCGCCTGCTCCTCGAGCGTGGCTTCCATCTCCTCGGGCGTGAGGTCGGTCCCGAGCTTCTCGTTGACCTCGTCGAAGCGCTTGAGGAGAGCGTGGACCTCGGAGAC
>JACQDU010000506.1 GCA_016200955.1 bacterium | reverse complement strand
CTTCGTGTCTTCGTGTCTTCGTGGTTCCGTTGTTCTCAAGGGAGAAGCCGCGCGACGACGAGAGGCTCCACGATTTTCCAGACCGAGGCCTCGACGAGATCGGGCGAGCGAGCGGCGTCGACTCGCCTGACGACGGTGCCGCCGACTTCTCCCACGAGGGCGCGGAAGTTCTCGAGCACGCGCGCGAGGTAAGCGCGCTCCTCGAACGCGTCGTGCTTCCCGCGAGAGGCGACGCGCGCGAGCCCGGTGTCCACGTCGAGGTCGAGGAGCACGATCACGTCGGGCTTGGGCATCTCCCCGTGGAGCCGGAGGAGGTCCTCGCGCGAGAGCCCGAGCTCCGGGCGAGCGCCCTGGTAAGCGACGGTCGAGAGGAACGAGCGGTCCTGGACGAGGGCCTCGTTGCGCGCGAGGGCCGGGAGGATGTTTTCGCGCACGTTCGCTCGCCGGTCTTCCAGGAAGAGCTCGAGCTCCTCCCGCGGGGCGAGGGGAGGGCCGTCGCGCGCTCGCCGGCGGATCTCCTCGCCGATCGGGCCGCGCGTGGGCTCGACGAGACGCCGGACCGCGATCCCTCGCGCCGCGAGCCGTTCGGCGAGGCGGCTCGCCTGGGTCGTCTTCCCCGAGCCGTCGATCCCCTCGAAGACGACGAAGAGCGGCCGCGAGAGAGGGCTCACGCGCAAGAGGCTATTCTCCGCGGGCCCGAGACGCCAGCGGGCGTCGCGATGGCAATTCAGCATTCGCCGAAGGCGAATGCGGTGGTGAAAGAATTCACTTGGGCCGTGGGCCCCAGTGAATTCGCCGGGCGAGCAAGAGAATGCGTGCGAGACTCGTGGGAGAAATGAACGCGCGCGCGCTCGCGGTCCTCGTCTCGGCCCTCGCTCTCGCCGGATGCCCGGGAGGGAGCGGCGCGCCCTTGCCCGTGCCGCCCGTGCCGTCTCCCGCGAGCTCCCAGGGAGTCGCGAACGCGAGCTCGTCCTCGGGAACGGGGACGATCGACGCCGTCGTGCAGGACGAGCGCGGGCGGCCGTTCGAGGGAGCCGTGCTCTGGTGCACGGGAGTCAAGCCGAGCTCTCCTTGCCCGGGAGAGCCCGTGATCCTCGAGCAGAAGGACCTCGAGTTCCGCCCGTCTCTCCTCGTGGCGCGCCGGGGACAGAGGCTCCTAGTGAGGAACTCGGACCAGGAGCTCCACAACGTCCACTCCCAGGACTCGTGCTGCGAGTGGAACGTCTCCGTCGCGTCGGGAAAGACGGACTCGCGCGTGCTCGACGTGGCGGGAGAAGCCTTGCTCCTCTGCAACGTCCACTCTCACATGCGAGCGGAGCTCCTCGTCCTCGACGCCGAGTTCGCGCGCTCGGACGCGGCGGGGAAGGCGCGGCTCGAGGGCGTTCCCGCTGGAGCGCGGAAGCTCGCCGTGCGCGCGTTCGATCGATCGCCGATCGAGGTGGACCTCACGGTCGAGAAGGGTGCGACGGCGAGCGTCACGGCGAGGCTCCCCGCGGTCGCGACGAAGGGCGGCGTGAGGATCGTGCCTCCCGAGGAGCTCCCGTGGCCCACGCTCGCCGCTCGCGTCCGCGGTGCGCTCGAAGACTCGGTTCGCTGGGCATCGCAGGGAGACGCGGCGTCGGCGCGCGAGGCCGCCGAGCTGGCGCTCGGCCGCTGGTACTCGGGGAGCGGCCTCAAGAAGGCGGTCCTCGACTTCGACAGGGAGAGCGGGATCCGGGAGCACTTCGGCCGCTCTCAGGACCTCGGCTCCAGCATCGGCAGGCTCGCGCGCCAGGCGGAGCTCGCCGCGAGCGCTCCTCCCGAGGAGAGAGAGCCCGTGCTCGAGAAGCTCCGCTCCCAGGTCGAGAAGACCTCGACCTCGGTCGAGGACGTCGCGAGGAAGCTCCCGAAGCGAGAGCCGGAGCGCGAGAGGAAATGACCGCCACGCGGCGCGGCTCGCTCACTCTCCCGGTCGCTCTCGCGCTCGCGGGCGTCGCGGGCGCTCTCTCGGGCTGCCCGGGGGACGGGGCGAGCGGGGCGGGCGGGCCCACGTCGGCTCCCACGACTTCCACGACGCCCACGACCGCGGCCACGGCGAGCGCCGCGCGCGGCTGGGCGGCCCAGGCCGACCGCGTCGGACGCGGCCTCGCTCTCGTCGTCTCGAAGCTCGAGAGCGGCGACAAGAAGGGCGCCCTCGCGGAGCGCGAGCGCACTTACTTCGAGGAATACGAGAACGCCGCCTGGAACATCGAGGTCGCGAGCCGGCAGCGACTCGGCGAGGAGCCTCTCGACGGCCGCATGCGCAACGTCGCCCAGGTCCGCGAGGACGCCTTCGCGCAGCTCAAGGGTCTCATCGTGCACGACGAGCCGATCGAGAAGGTCCGCAAGGCCGCCAGTGAGCTCACGGCGAAGGTCCGCGAGGACGCCCGCGCTCTCGATGAGATGAAGGCTCCCCCGCCCTGACTGGCGCCGCGACGCGCGCGCGGGTACATGTGGGAGCGTCGAGCCGCTCTCTTTCTCGCTGCGAGCTCGCTCGCGGAAAGGAGCCCGACGTGAATCTCGAGACGACCGTCGACGGGATCGCGCGGCGAGCCGTGGCCGCGCTCGGGCTCGAGGTCGTGGACGTGCGCCAGGACGGGAGGCGGCACGTGCGCGTCTGGATCGACCGCGAGCCCCAGGGCGTCATGATCCAGGACTGCGCCGACGCGAACCACGGGATCAAGCGCGCTCTCGCGGAGGAGGGGATCGACCCGGGCGCCTTCCACGTCGAGGTCCTCTCGCCCGGCCTCGACCGGCCTCTCACGCGCGAGAAGGACTACGCTCGCTTCCAGGGGGCGCTCGTCGTGGTCCACCTCGCGAAGAAGCGCGGCGACCGGAGGAAATTCCGCGGCCGTCTCAAGGGACTGCAGGACGGCCGCGTCGTGATCGACGAGGAAGACACCAAGGCCGAGATGCGCTTCGAGCGCCACGAGATCGACGAGACGAGGCTCGTGCCCGAGATCAAGTGAGCGCCGCGCGGCCGGCGCGGTCAGACGCGCGCGCCTCGAGCGGCGAGGAGCTGCCTCGCGCTCCTCACGAGGCCCTCGGCGTCGAGCCCCTGGTCGCGGAGCTGGAGCGAGCGCTCGCCGTGGTCGACGAAGGCGTCCGAGACTCCCAGGATCCTGAGCTTCGGCGCGAGGTCCGGCCTGCGGTCGAGGATCGCTTCCGCGCAGGCCGAGCCGAAGCCGCCCATCCGCGCGTGGTCCTCGACGGTCAAGACGACCTCGTGTCCCTCGAGCGCCTCCGCGAGGAGGTCCGAGTCGATCGGCTTCGCGAACCGCGCGTTGTAGACCGAGGCCTGGACGCCATCGCGCCGGAGGAGGTCCGATGCCGCGAACGCGATCTCGACCATGGCGCCGTAAGCGAAGAAGGCGAGCTCGCCCGCGCCGCCTCTCAGGCGCTCGCCCTTACCGAGGGAGATCTCGGCGCAGCGGCCTCCCTCGAGGTCGCGCGGGATCGTCGCGCGCGGGTAGCGGATCGCCGCGATCCGGTCGTTCGCGATCGCCCACGAGAGCATCGCCGCGAGCTCCGGTCCGTCCTTGGGCGCCAGGAGGACGAGCCCGGGGATGCACCGCTGGTAAGCGATGTCGTAGAGCCCCTGGTGCGTGACGCCGTCGTCTCCCACGAGCCCGCCCCGGTCCATGGCGAAGACGACCGGGTTCCCCTGTATCGCCACGTCGTGGACGAGCTGGTCGTATCCTCTCTGGAGGAACGTCGAGTAGACCGCGAAGACCGGCCGCAGCCCCGCGAGCCCGAGACCCGAGGCGAAGCCCGTCCCGTGCTGCTCGCAGATCCCGACGTCGAAGCACCGGTCCGGGAGGACCTTCGCGAGCTTGTCGAGGCCGGTCCCGTCGGGCATGGCCGCCGTGATCGCGACGACCCTGGGATCCGTCCGCGCGATCGCGATGAGAGCGTCGGCGAACGCGGCCGTCCAGCGAGGCCTCGCGGGCTCGGGCGCCGCGGCCTTTCCCGCGCTCGCCTCGGCCGTCTTCGCGGGCGCGTCGGCCTTCTTCGCCTCCTTCGCCTTGTCCTCGGGCAAGAAGCCCTTCGCGGCGTGCCAGCGCACGGGGTCCTCGAGCGCCGGGGCCCAGCCCGCGCCCTTCTTCGTGAGCACGTGGAGGAGGACCGGGTGGTCGGCCTCCTTCACGTCCTCGAGCGCGGCGATGAGAGATTCCTGATCGTGGCCGTCGAGCGGGCCGTAATACTTGAGCCCGAGGTCCTCGAAGAGGTGCCCGGGGATCAGGCCCGCCTTGACTCCCTCGAGGAGGTGGTGGATCCCCTCGTGGACACGGCGGCCGACGACGGGGATCCGGTCGACGATGCGCTCGACGTCCTTCTTGATCTCGGAGTAGAGCGGGGCCATGCGGATCCGGTTCAGGTAGCGGTGGAGCCCGCCCACGGGGTGGCTGATCGACATCTCGTTGTCGTTCAGCACCACGAGGAGGCGCGATTTGATCCAGCCGGCGTGGTTCAAGGCCTCGAGCGTCATCCCCGAGGCGATCGAGGCGTCGCCCACGACCGCGACGGTGCGGCGGCGCGTTCCGGCGAGCTCGGAGCCCTTCGCGATCCCGAGCGCGATCGAGGTCGCCGTGCCGGCGTGGCCCGCGAACGCCGTGTCGTGCTCCGACTCAGCCTTGTGGCAGAAGCCCGAGATCCCGCCGTACTGCCGGAGCGTGTCGAACTTCCCGTACCTCCCGGTGAGGAGCTTGTGCGGGTAGCACTGATGGGAGACGTCCCAGACGAGCTTGTCCCTGGGGAAGTCGAAGACCGTGTGGAGCGCGATCGTGAGCTCGACGACGCCGAGGTTGGAGCCGAAGTGCCCGCCGTTCGCCGAGACCACGCGGCAGATGCGGTCGCGGATCTCTCGCGCGAGCTCGGCCCTCTCGACGGGGCCCAGGCGCTTGAGCTCCTCGGGGCCCTTCAGGCGAGCGAGCATCGGGTGGAGCTCGGAGGTCATCAGCGGCCGATGAGCGCTACGCGCGCCCCCCCGTTTCGGCCCTTCGGGCCGAGGGGCCCCCCCGCGACGGGCCGCTGCGCGCTTCGCGCTCCGCGTCCCGCTGCTCGCTCCGCTCGCATCACTTTCTCCCTCTCTCGGCTCTCGCGAGAGCGCTCAAATTACGGTGAAACCGGGGAAGATCAAGCAGCTTCGCGGGCTCGACCTCACACCCCCGCCGAGACGACGTTCTCGCATCGGATCGAGCGCGCGACCGCGGCCGGCTCCCTCGCCTCGAGGCGAGCGCGGAACTTCACGTGGCGGCGCCTCGTCCACTCGACGAGCGGCCTCCAGACCCTCGCCGTGAGCCGGTGCCTGATGAGGAGCGGCCAGATGAGGTTCGATCTCTTGTAAAGGTACGACATGCCCAGGTAAGGGACCACCGCGCGCCAGTCTCGCGGGCGCCTCCGCCAGATCGAGCCGTGCGAGAAGAGCGTCCGGTAGCAGCGGGCGTATCCTTCCTCGAGCTCCTCTTTGCTCATGTGCTTCGGCCTGAAGACGGCGTGCGAGGTGGTGCAAGGGGCGACCGCCCGCGCGAGCGGCGCTCTCCCGCGAGAGGGGGCGAATCCGGCCGCCGCCGGGCCCGGCTCAGCGCGAGCGAACGCCCGAGATGTAGGTCGCGAGGACGCGCGAGCGGAGGAGCTTCCTCGCATCGGTCGCGAGCACGAGGAGCGGGTCCGTGTCGAGGAGCGTCAGGTCGGCGTCCATCCCGAGGACGAGCTTCCCGCGCCTCTCCTCTGAGAAGGACGCGAACGCGACCTCCTCCGTGAAGGCCCGGAGCGCCTCCTCGGGCGAGAGGCGCTCCCGCGGGCGCCAGCCGCCCCAGGGCTCGCCGCGCGCGTCCTGCAGCGTGACCGCGGCGTAGAGCCCGAGGAGAGGATCCGGCGACTCGACGGGGAAGTCCGAGCCGAACGCGAGGTGCGCTCCCGTCTCGAGGAGCGAGCGCCAGGCGTAAGCTCCCTCGAGCCTCGCGGCCCCGACGCGGTCCTCGGCCCACCGCATGTCCGTCGTCGCGTGCGTGG